>JBJKPH010000291.1:0-4104 GCA_046706585.1 Bacteroidales bacterium
GTCCCTGCCTATCTGGCTGCCAGGGATATCAGTATTGATCTTCCCGGACTGGGGCAAATAACCCTGGATGTAGCCTACGGTGGTAACTTCTATGCAATAATTGATCCCCAGAAAAATTTTCCGGGACTTGATGAATTTCCTGTTTCCGCGATACTGCAGTACAGTCCACTTGTAAGAAATATCATCAACCAGACCCACTCATTTGTGCACCCTGTTGATCCAACCATAAACGGTCTTTCACATGTCATGTGGACTGGCAAACCGCTCGACAGCAACCATACTGCCAGGAATGCGGTATTCTATGGCGATCATGCAATAGACAGATCACCATGTGGCACAGGAACTTCAGCCAGGATGGCACAATGGTATAGCAGGGGAAAGCTTGGGATCAGAGAAATTTTTACTCATGAATCGATAATTGGCAGCACTTTCAACGGCCGTATCGAGGGAATAGCGAAAGCCGGTCCCTATGATGCTGTAATACCCAGTTTTGAAGGATGGTCACGGATAACCGGATATAATACAATAAATATTGATGCCGAAGACGATCCATTTGCTTACGGATTCCAGGTAAGTTAATGAAAGATGTACTGGTAATTGGCTCAGGCGTTTCAGGTCTGTTCTCGGCCTGGTACCTTAATCTTGAAGGATATAATGTAACTGTTATCGACAAAGACGGGTTCGGTAATTCGTGCTCATTTGGAAATGCAGGAATGATAGTGCCCAGCCATTTTATTCCCCTTGCCTCTCCTGGTGTTATTTCCAGCAGCCTGAAATGGATGGTCAGAAAAGAAAGCCCGTTTTCAATAAAACCCGGGATCGATCCTGATCTTGCCAGATGGCTCTACCTGTTTTACAGGTCATCCAATCCTTCACATGTGAAAAGATCGGCTGTTCCCCTGCTTAATCTTCATTTGGCGTCAAATGATCTTTACAGCCAATTGAGGAATGAGATTGAATTTGGTTTGGTAAACGATGGAATTCTCATGCTGTTTAATTCTGCCGAGGGAGAGGCTGAAGAGATCAGAAAGGCAGATACTGCATCCGAACTAGGACTTAACACCACCGTTCTGGACAAACATGAGATTGATCAACTGGAGCCTGATATCGACTACAATGTTAATGGAGGTGTATTTTACCCCGGTGATTCTCACCTTGATCCTGTAAAATTAATGATCTCGCTGAAAAACAATCTTTTAGAAAAAGGGGTTGAATTTGATGAGAACAGGGAAGTAAGTGGATTTACAGTAAAGAACGGACATGTCACGGGTGTCATGACCATAGGAAATGAGATCTCTGCTGATTATGTTATAATTGCTGCAGGCAGCAGGAGCGGAAGCATTTGCCGTATGGCTGGTGCAGTAGTACCTCATATGGCAGGAAAAGGATATAGCATGGTAGTTGAAAACCACGGGATAAAGCATGCTGCACTTTTGCACGAGGCCAGGGTATCAGTAACACCATATGACAAGGTTGTAAGATTCGGGGGCACAATGGAAATAGGAAACATAACTAATGGAACGAACAGGAATAAGGTGAAAGGAATTATAAGATCTGTTGGTTCTTTCATACCTGACTACAGGAATAAAATACCGTTTGATCGCAATGTCTGGTACGGATTGCGGTCAATGTCAGCTGACGGTTTACCATATATTGGCAGGATTAGGGGATATAGTAATCTGTTTATCGCATCAGGGCATGGTATGATGGGAATAAGCCTGGGACCAGTTTCCGGACGTATCATCGCCGATCTGGTCACTTATGACCATACATCACTTGACGTCTCATGTTTTGATCCCAACAGGTTCAGCAGGCAGAGGTAAACCCGTTTTCTTAATATGTGTTTGATATTAAGAAAATTTGCTATATTTGTCATTCACAAAATGATTGATCCGATGAAAACAGTGAATGTGGTATATTTTATTACCCCGGTTGTCCTCCAGGCAGCTGCACGGATCTTTTCAAAATAATCATATTTAAATACTGATATTTTTAGGGGAAGTGCACAGGCAGCCCCTGATAAGGTTGTCGTCCTGCCTGACCAGGCCCGGTAGTTTGATAACTACCTCCAAAGATCAGCAAAAACAAATAAATAGTTAACGACAATTAAATGAATTACAACAATATAAATATCAATTCCGGGAATAAACAGGTCAATCGTACAAGGAAACTGCTCGAAGATATCAGGGAAGCAATTGCCGGTACCGATCAGGATTTTACCGAAGGAAGTCTGAAAAGAGCAATTTTTCTGCTCTCCGTTCCAATGGTGCTTGAAATGATCATGGAATCTGTATTTGCCCTTGTTGACATATATTTTGTGTCAAAACTCGGCTCCGATGCTATGGCAACAGTCGGACTGACAGAATCGATGATAACAATTGTATATGCTATATCCATCGGGCTTAGCATGGCTGCCACCTCTCTTGTCTCAAGGAGAATAGGGGAGAAGGATCATGAAAAGGCTGCCAGCTCGGCATTCCAGTCGATAATGGCAGGTATCCTGGCTTCAACGGCTATTGCTGTTCCGGGACTGATCTATGCACCCAGGTTACTTTCCCTTATGGGAGCCGGTGATATCATTACGGGTCAGCTATCAGGATATACCAGGGTTATGCTGGGCGGAAATGTAGTAATAATGCTGCTTTTCATTATGAATGCTGTCATCAGGAGTTCTGGCGATGCCGCAATATCAATGCGTGTACTCTGGATTGGAAATATTATTAACATTTTTCTTGATCCCTGCCTGATATTCGGTTGGGGACCATTTCCCCAGTTGGGCATTACAGGCGCTGCAGTGGCAACTACCATAGGAAGGGGAATTGCTGTAATGTATCAGTTTTACATTCTTTTCTCCGGCAGGCGAAGGGTAAGTATCCGAAGGAGACATATGAAGATAAATACGGGACTTATGACAAGGATATTCAGTATATCAGCAGGGGGCATAGGTCAGAACCTTATTGCAACATCAAGCTGGATAGGTATGGTCAGGATCATATCAGTATTCGGCAGCGAGGCACTTGCCGGATACACCATTGCTATCAGGCTGATATCTTTTTCACTATTACCCTCATGGGGAATAAGCAATGCAGCATCAACACTGGTTGGTCAAAATCTTGGTGCTTTGAAACCCGACAGGGCTGAACGTTCGGTATGGATCACCGGAGGGATCAATATGGTGCTTCTGGCAGTAGTAGGAGCGATACTGGTTATTTTCCCGGGCTATTTCATAAGGTTCTTCACCGATAACCAGAATGTACTGGAATCAGGCATTAAAGGATTAAGGATCATTAGCTACGGATTTATATCATACGGTCTGGGAATGGTTATAGTAAATTCCTTCAACGGGGCAGGTGATACATTAACTCCTGCAAGGATTAATTTCTTTGCTTTCTGGATACTGGAAATACCACTGGCATTCATTCTTGCTATCAGAGCGGGCATGAGTGAGACGGGTGTGTATACTGCCATAGTAATTGCAGAAACATCGATGACGATTATTGCCCTGTACGTTTTCAGGAAAGGCAGGTGGAAACAAAAAAAGGTATGACTGTGAAATTATTATTGTTTTTCGGACCCTGCTAAACTGGCAAATATTTATTAATTTGGAACATTGTATATCAGCGACCAACTCTTTATGATGAGAAAAAATCCGATATATACCGGTATCACAAGGGGAACCAGGTACTTCAGAGCATTATTGCTGGCTTTATTGGTAATGTTTCCGTTTAATGCAATAGCATACCCTGCCGTATTTTCATTTCAGCAGGATTCAATTGCATCGATAAAAATTATACCTGTTTCAGAGATTGCATCTGAAATTACAAGGCTGAATAGTACTCTTCTTGAAAAAAGATCGGCCCTGCTTTCCGATGCGGCTGAAAAAGCCATAACTGCCAGGGTTGATACTCTTAAATTCAGACTGAGCCTTCTGAGGGAGGATGTTCGCATTCAGAAGATCGGAGAGCTAAACCTGAGGAGCCTTGCAAACCTTACAACAGACTGGGAAATGCTTCAGTCAAGAATGGTTTCGGAACAGTCGTCGATGACACTCCAGTTGCAAAAGCTTGAGCAGGAGAAGCTTGAACTTGATAATACGAAGGAGAA
>JBJKPH010000292.1:0-3966 GCA_046706585.1 Bacteroidales bacterium
GGCATCGTAATAATGTGTGTTCAGATGTCAGGAGCCCCTTTTACACTATGCAAAAAGGGGTATTTTTTCATAAGAGGATAAACGATGAAAGTACCATTAAGAAGCGATAAATCCAGAAATGGAAGGAAAATGGCCGGCTCAAGGAGCTTATGGAGGGCCAACGGGATGAAAAACGAGCACTTCGGTCGTCCGGTTATAGCAATAGTAAATTCCTTTACGCAGTTTGTGCCGGGCCATACCCATCTTCACCAGGCGGGACAGACAGTAAAGAGATATATTGAAGAACTGGGGTGTTTTGCAGCTGAATTCAACACAATTGCAATAGATGACGGAATTGCAATGGGACACGACGGGATGCTTTATTCTCTTCCCTCCCGTGAAGTTATTTCAGATAGTGTCGAGTATATGTGCAACGCACACTGTGTTGATGCAATGATATGCATAAGCAACTGTGACAAGATTACTCCCGGAATGATGATGGCCTCGATGAGGTTGAATATCCCGGCAATCTTTGTTTCAGGAGGACCGATGGAAGCGGGTCGCTCGGGTAATCGTGACCTTGACCTGATAGATGCTATGGTTACGGCAGCCGATCCCTCGGTACCCGACAATGAGGTTACAGCTATCGAGAATGCTGCATGCCCTACCTGCGGATCCTGCTCAGGAATGTTTACCGCCAACTCCATGAACTGTCTGAATGAGGCAATTGGGATGGCCCTTCCCGGCAACGGAACAATTGTGGCCACACATACCAACAGGTCTGAACTCTTCAGGGAAGCAGCCCAACTGATCGTCAGGCTGGCAGATAAATATTACCGTGATGGGGATGAAAGTTTCCTGCCCAGGTCGATAGCATCAAAGGCGGCATTCCTTAATGCGATGACCCTTGACATTGCCATGGGAGGATCGACCAATACCGTCCTTCATCTTCTGGCAATAGCCCGGGAGGCCGGTGTAGACTTTACCATCGACGATATTGACAGGTTGTCAAGGAAAACGCCGGTCCTGTGCAAGGTATCTCCAAGCTCAGGATACCATATGCAGGACGTTAACCGTGCCGGAGGTGTTTTGTCTATAATGGCTGAACTCGATCGTGGCGGACTTCTGGACACAGATGTAAAAAGAGCAGATATGCGCACTCTGAAGGAGGTCATCAGTGAATATGATATAATGAGTGATAAGCTTTCCGAAAAGGCTGAAATAATTGCCAGGAGTGCTCCCGGCTATATTCATCTGAACAGGGAAATGGGTTCACAGAATAATCTGTATCCTGAGCTTGACAGGGACCGTGCTGAAGGCTGCATACGCGATATTGGAAATTGTTATCACGCTGACGGTGGCCTTGCTATACTGAAGGGTAATATTGCGCGCAACGGGGGTGTAGTAAAGATAGCAGCCATCGACAGCTCAATGTTGAGTTTCACTGGCAGGGCAGTGGTTTTTGATTCCCAGGATATGGCATGTGATGCAATACTCGAAGGAAAGGTCAGTGAGGGTGATGTGGTGGTAATAAGGTATGAAGGACCCAAAGGTGGTCCGGGAATGCAGGAAATGCTCTACCCTACTTCGTATCTCAAATCGATGAACCTCGATAAAAAATGTGCATTGATAACCGATGGCAGGTTTTCAGGGGGAACATCGGGGCTGTCTGTAGGGCATATCTCACCCGAGGCTGCGGCCGGAGGCGAAATTGCACTGATAAGGAACGGGGATACGATAACTATCGATATTTCAAAACGCAGTATCAACCTTGACATAACTGATCATGAGTTAGAGTCAAGGATCGAAAATGAAAAGCAAAAAGGAACCGGCGCCTTTATGCCTGACGGAAGGGACAGGAACATCTCCCCTGCCCTGAAGGCATATGCAAAATTTGTAAGCTCAGCCGATAAGGGTGCTGTAAGAATAATCGACTAAGCAAAGTCAGATAAAACTTATTAGATAACCTCAGTTACGAACTTATTGAATAGCTATGTCTGAAAAAAAAATAAAAGTAACCGGATCGCAGGCAATACTGATGTCACTGCTTGAAGAAGGAGTCGATACCGTTTTCGGCTATCCCGGAGGACAAATTATTCCGGTGTATGATGCATTGTACGATTATCGCGAAAAAATAAACCATGTTCTTGTACGACACGAGCAGGGTGCAGCACACGCGGCTGAAGGATACGCAAGAATTACTAATTCAGTAGGAGTGTGTATAGTTACATCTGGCCCCGGAGCAACAAACCTGATCACAGGTCTCGCAAATGCCCTTGTCGACTCGGTGCCGATAGTGTGTATTTCAGGCCAGGTATCAGGCTCCCTTCTGGGATCTGACGCCTTTCAGGAGATCGATGTAATGGGTATCACTATGCCCGTCACCAAATGGAACTACCAGATAACCTCGGCAGAAGAGATACCTGAAATAATGGCCAGAGCCTTTTATCTTGCACGTACAGGACGCCCGGGACCTGTAATGATCGACCTTACAAAAAATGCCCAGGTCGAAACCCTCGACTTTTCATACAGCAAATGCGATAAGCTAAGAAGTTATTTCCCATACCCAAAGATCAGGAAAGAGGATATTGAGGCAGCAGCAATACTGATAAACAATTCCCAAAGGCCACTTCTGCTTGCAGGCCATGGAATACTTATCTCAGACGCTTGTGACGAGCTGAAGGAACTTGTGGAAAAAGCAGATATTCCTGTTGCCATGACCCTCCTGGGACTTTCGGGATTCCCGTCAGACCACAGGCTTTTTACTGGTATGCTGGGTATGCATGGCAACTATGCCCCGAATATAAAGACAAATGAATGCGACCTGCTTATTGCCGTTGGAATGAGGTTCGACGACAGGATAACGGGAAATATACAGGAATATGCCCGTCAGGCAACAATAATACATATCGAGATCGACCAGTCGGAGATTAATAAGAATATTGAATCTGACCTCCCAATTAATGCCGATGCAAAAGATGCTCTTTCAGCACTGATACCCAGGGTACGAAAGAACGATCACTCCAAATGGCTGAACAGTTTCAGTTATTACGAGGAGCAGGAATACTCAAAAGTGATTCACAAAAGCATCAATGGCGACGGAAATGACATAAGGATGGAAGAGGTGGTTCACATGATATCAGAAATGACCGGAGGGAAGGCAGTGATTGTGACCGATGTAGGTCAGAATCAGATGGTGAGCGCCAGGAATTACAGATTCACCGAAACAAACAGTTTCCTCACTTCAGGCGGGCTCGGCACAATGGGATATGGCCTCCCGGCTGCTATTGGAGCTAAAACAGCCTGTCCCGGTAAAGAGGTGATCGCCATCTCAGGTGACGGCGGATTTCAAATGACCCTGCAGGAACTGGGTACAATTGCACAATCGGGTATTGCAGTAAAAATGGTGATCCTGAATAACAGGTTCCTGGGAATGGTCAGGCAATGGCAGGACCTCTTCTTTAATAAAAGATACTCCTTCACCGAAATGCACAACCCCGACTTCATTAAACTGGCATCAGCATACGGCATAAAGGGGACAAGAATATCGGAAAGAGAAAATCTCAGGGCTGCCATTGAAGAAATGCTTAACACCGACGGACCCTGCCTGCTGGAGGTAATGGTTGGGAAAGAGACAAATATCTTCCCGATGATCCCTGCAGGCGAATCAGTTTCAAGCATACGATTTGAATAACTATAAAGTAATGGATCATGAAAGAGGAATTTACTATCAACGTATTCAGTGAGAACCTTATAGGACTTCTTAACAGGCTTACTATAATCTTTACACGCAGGCATGTAAATATCGAAAGCCTTACTGTCTCACAATCGCACATAAAAGGGATCCACTGCTTTACAATAGTGGTCGATTGTGCCGAGACACTGGTGAAAAAGATAGTCCAGCAGATAGAGAAGCTTGTGGAAGTGCTTAAGGCATTCTACTATACCGACGACCAGATCACCTACCAGGAGATCGCTCTTTACAAG
>JBJKPH010000293.1:0-8343 GCA_046706585.1 Bacteroidales bacterium
CTAAAAAAGTCTCCTTTTGTCGTACAGGAGTCGCAGATTAGGATATCTGCCACTAACGCTCTCTCCGTTAGGGGAGGGATTTGTAATCCCGACCAGTATATGTTCCAAAGAGTTGTCGCAGATTGCAAATCTGCGACTAACGGGGTGGAAGGAAATCTGCCACTAACGCTTCCTTGTCTCGTTTCACCATTTCTCCATTTCACTATTTCACCATTTCACCATTTCACCAATCACTTCCCGAATACATCCACCTGGCTGAAATAATCAGAGCTGTGCCATGTACCGTCCGAGATAAACATGATATACCTGCAACTGAGGTCATCATCAAAAATGAATGAGATACCTGAACCAGCCGATCCTCTTCCGCTTCTTCCAATGTAATATCCTACATACTTCCAGCCTTTGCCTTTGGGATCTCCGGTGAAATCTGATACTGAGTCTGAGGCCCATATAGAAAATATCTGCTGATCGCCGCTTTGATTTAACCCTCCCTGTGCCGGAAAATAAATATTCAGTCTGTCTACTGCTATCGTCTTCTGAAGGTCAATAACTATCCTTCCCCGTCCATTGTCGAAGAACATGGAATCCTTCAGCGGTGATGAATTCAGAATGTTCGACAGGTCAATTTTCCTGCCTGTATAGTCGACTCCCCCTGATGACCTCCCGACAGGATAATAATATGCTGTTACGCTATTGCCTGCTCTGCTATCTGCATAATCAGATGAGGATGGCAATGTTACCACGATAGTATCGAGTCCGGCATCTCTGAATCTCTGCCTCATCCTCGACAACACCGACTCATCGGGGAGTTCTGTAAACAGTGGTACCTGCTTATAACTGACCGGTTCCAGACCGGGTGTTATTATTTCGCGCTCTCTCAGTATAACTGGTTTATTATTTCTGAAATCGTCATACAAAAGCTGTAAAGGCCTGGCATTATCCTTCCGGTTGTTTGCCACCGTGACAGCAAAGATCTTTATCCTTTTATCCGAGGGAAGGGTAACAGACCTTGTCCCCTCCGGAATATCAATCTCATATTTATACAGGTAGCTGTAGTTGTAGGCATCATTACTTTCAGGGTTATGCCGGTGCGATACGAACCATGCAATATTATCCCTCTTTGTGAAGGCATTCTTTATTGCAGCCACTTTCAGATTATTGAAGTAAAGATCCCTGCTGTAATGCTGACCGACAAATCCGGTCCACTCCTGAAAATTAATATCATATTTTTTATCCCCAACCCTGATCGTTCCCGTTACATCACCGGTGGCTGCCGCCAACAGGTACAGTTTATTATAGTTTCCGGCCGGAAGATCAATTTTCTGGCCATTGGCTGAAAGCATGTTCTTCTGACCGTCTTTTGTACTGCCGATCCTGAAAGCAATATCCTCGCTTACCACCTCGCCCGGGATCAGTTCGGCCGGCATGGTCATGTTACCGGTAATGTTACCATCGCCCCTGTCGGAGTCAAAGCTGAAACCGTCTTCGTTATATACCAGATCCAGGGACGTTTGCTGAGGTCTGAAGAGGGTAGCCGGTGCACCGTCTAGTTTTATTGCAAAGCTCCTGATCGCAAATCTGGTCATATTGAGATTCAGCGTACCTCCGCTAAAATCGGCATTTCCGATCCTTTGCTCCTGGCCGTTCACTTCATAGGCATCTGTAATCTTTCCGGGAAAAGATATCCTGATGTCATTGGCATCTTTTCCGTACAGTTCATTCACTCTTACGATATAATAATCACTCTCTTCAGCTTTTTTGAGTGCCATAAGGTCAACCTGCCCGCTGTTAATTTCTATAAATGAGAATTCTTTACCTAATTCTCCGGCATGTTTTGAAGTCTCGAATGCAATCGGAGGATTATTCAGGAAATGGCCTTCCCATGGAGTTTCTGCATACCTCCAGTCGCCTACATGCGGATAGATGCCATATTTTACATCGTGGATACCCCAGTCCTGTGTTCCCTGGTAAACGTAGGAGTTGGCTTTGGGAGTGTACATCAGTGTAAGCCTCAATGTTGAGTTGTCAGGTTTATCTGAACCATACTTACAATCCTCAAGGATGGATATACCATAATTGTTCGGGCGGTCAGTCAGATCTATCCACTGTCTGCCCGGGACTTCATATTTCACTTCATTGTTTGTTGTTCTCTGTACTGCTGCCGTATTGAGGCTGTATGTTGCAAACTCGTTGGTTACCGAAGTATGGAATGCAGCCTTGAGGCTTACAGCTCTCGACTGCCAGTCGATCTTGTTACTTACTACGATCACCTTTCCTGCTTCTCCTCCGGCAAGACTTATTAACTGTGTAATTTCCGAATTCTGTCCTTTTTTTGAAACTTCTATCGCTACCCTCACCGGGCCATTCTCAGCGATCCTCATTGTTACATCCTTATCCATGTAATCGAAAGGCGGGTTCTTACGGTCATCCCAGTCCATATTCCAGGCAGGCCATTGCGAAGGACTCTCATGCTGGAAGTCAAGTGTAGCCGGCATCGACAGGGCTTCCCTGTGTGCCCGTTTATCATATATACCGGCTATATTACCTTTCTCATCAAGAGTAACCTTTAAAAATTTGTTTTCAAGTGTCCGGTCTGTTACCATAAGCTCTGAAGCAGGTTGTTGATCTTTTGTTTCCTGCAGATCAAAAACTGCCAGTCCGGCCGGGGGCAGTTTTGCAAGAAAAATTATCGTCATTTTGTTTCCGTCCGATGACAGTATCTGTGTCGGCAGGGTATTCCCGTCCTTATCGGTCACTTTCACCCCTTCAGGGCGCTTCGCAAACTCCAGAGTAGCAGTTACGACATCTTCTCTGGAATGGGGTACAGGGTTATAGACGACAATAGCTCTCCCGTCTGCCTGTGTATTCAGACCTGATGTTATATTACCAACCGCATTCTTCAGGACTTCCGAGAAAGTGTTCATGGCGATAAATTCATCGTTCCATGCATATTCATACGCCCTGACAGTACTTGTCCCCGGAAGGATATCATGGAACTGGCTTCCCAGGACAAGTTCCCATGCACTGTTTATTTTTCCAAACGGATAATTTGCCCCTCCCATCCAGTCGGCCATCACCGAGGCTTCTTCAGCCGACCTGGCAAGTTCCTCATTCTTCCTGTTAGCCCTTTTCATGAATGATTCAGAGGTCATTGATCCGGCACTGTGTTCAGTAAGAAGCAGATCACCTGAGAAAGTCGGAAGCCTTTTTGCGAGTTCAGGTGTTATGTCCTTGAATATCTGGTCTGATGAGGTAAGGATCACCTTAAAATTACTGTCGCTGTTTTTTACACTTCCAACAGCATTTCTTACATCACTTTCCCTCGGTGCACCTCCCACATCCCCAACTCCGTAATAACGAAAATCAAATGACACACCGTATTTATCAATATCATCCTGTATCCTTGCTGTCCATGAACTGTCACGGTCAAGGCGCTCCACCAATCTTCCCGAGTAGCTTGTCGGATTCAGCGCGGCCAGAAGGCCTTTGCCGTCGGGACCTTCCCATATACCAACATTGAAAGGAAGCCCGTTAGCCGAACCCCATGTAAGTTTCTGTGTCGAGAAACCCAGCAGACCGGCATGCCTCCATATCGAAGGCATTGTTGCAACAAACCCGAAGCAATCGGGCAGCATATAATCACTGCTCACCTTGTTGAACTCTCTCCTGAAGAAGAGATTACCATACAGCACCTGCCTGAGAACCGATTCCGATGAAGATATATTCACTTCGCCTTCGTCGACCGACGATCCTGAAATATACCATCTCCCCTGTTTTATATAATCTTTAACTTTTTTATACGATTCGGGGTAGTATTCCTTCATCATCCTGTATCTTCTCGAACCTGTGAAGTTAAAAACATAGTCGGGGTACTTCTCAAAAAGTGCAAAGTTATCCTCCATGGTATTTTTTATATACTCGTTGATGGTTGTAGGGTATTCCCAGTTCCACTCGGTATCGAGGTGTGCATAACCAATGGTATATAAAACCCTGTCTTTTGAGATATCGTAGTCCTGGCGCCGCTCCAGCGGTTGAGACACGGCATATCCGGCCAATAGCAGTAATAATGAGATTACACAGATCCTTTTCATAGAGTTTGAGGTTAAGTTAGTTATCAGGTTTATTCAGGCAAGTATAATATACTATTCTCCCTTTTTGTAACGTACTCCCAGTTTTTCCATTCTGTTCCGGAGGGTGCTTGGATTGATCCCAAGTATCTCGGCTGCTCCTCCCTCTCCATGTATCTGCCCCCCCGTCATGTTCAATACTTTTTCGATATGGTTCTTAACAACAGCATCAAGGTCGTCGCCTGATACTGATCCGGATATCTTATCTGCCGCCGGTTCAGGAGCAATTCTGCTGAAAAGTCTGAAACTCATAAAATCCAGCGGACCAAGCGGATTGATTATCAGCTCACGCTCAATAACATTTTGAAGTTCCCTCACATTTCCCGGCCAGTCATTCCGTACCAGAAGTTCGACTGCTTCAGGCAAAATTTCAGGAGTCCGTGACAGCTTAAGTTCCGCCGCTTTCTTTTCTACCAGATATTCAACTAATGGAGGAATATCAATTTTCCTTTCCCTTAATGGTTTTATATAGATAGGGAATACGTTCAATCTGAAGCAGAGGTCTTCCCTGAATTCCTGCCTCCCTATCATCTCTTCCAAATTCTTGTTTGTTGCAGCAATGATCCTCAGATCCAGATGAATGCTTTTCGTTCCGCCAACCCTCTCAATAACTTTGTCCTGTAATACTCTGAGAAATCTGACCTGTGCCTGTAAGGGGAGTTCCCCTATCTCATCAAGAAACAATGTCCCGTTCATAGCGCGTTCGAAGCATCCCCTTTTCTGCTGGATCGCTCCTGTAAATGCCCCTTTCTCATGTCCGAACAACTCGCTGTCAATCAGAGTATCGGGTATCGCCCCACAGTTGATCTTAATAAACGGACCGTCACTGCGGTTTGATGAATAGTGAATTTAATTGGCTATCACATCCTTGCCAACACCGGTTTCTCCCAGTAAAAGAACCGGGCTATCCACCTTTGATGCGACTCCGGCTTTTTGCATTACATCCTTCAATCCGAAATTTGAGCCGATAATTATATCACCGGTAAGTTTGTACAGTTCCCTCTGCAGGTAACGGTTATTGTCTTCCTTTATCCATGCCTCCTTCAGTTTCTTCTCCGTGACTTTTCTGTACGTAATGTCCTGGGTGATCCCGATGGCACTCACCATCTTACCTTTATCATCATAGATAAGTTTCGATTTCTCCCTGAACCATCTTATTTCACCTTTTACTTTGGCTTTATGTTCAAAGTCATATGGTTTGCCTTTCAGAGCTCCCTCCCAGGCTTCGTTCAGTTTTCTTTTATCATCATCTTCCAGCAAACTCTCAAGAACCCACTGCAGTTTTACTCCGTTAGTTTCTGATACACCAAACATCCTGTACATCTGAGGTGTCCAGTGAAGGTTATCGTTGGTAAGGTCCACCTCCCACGTTCCCATCCCTCCTATCTCCTGTGCCTGTTCAAGGTAATACCGTTCTTTTTCAAGAATATTCTCGGTCTCCTTTTGTTTTGCAAGTCTTAATTCCAGATTTTGGATCTTTTTTTCTAGTTCTTCGTAAGTTGGTTTTGTGCTCATTGAAGACTGAAATTTGTTGATATAGAGGCCAACACAAGTTAAGCAATATTAATATATACACAAGTCAGGCTATCAAATATGATGTGAATGATCACCCTGATTAATAAGCGATGAAACTTTATTCTGCCTTAATGTGCTCATTATCTTGACTATAATAAGATTTGACAGCTAAGGAAAAAACGGTTAAATTGGTTCGTAAATAAGATCAAATATATAGATATCAATGAGTTCAAATATTCTTCATATCAAAAACATGGTCTGTGACCGTTGCATAAATGCAGTTAAGGAGGAGATCGGAAATCTGGGATTCACTATAAGATCGATCCAACTCGGCGAGGTGGTCCTTAATGAAGAAATTGACGAAAAAGATACCGAACGGATACGAGAGGTGTTGTCTGATAACGGATTCGAGCTGATAACTGATAGCAGAAGCCTGATTATAAGCAGGATCAAAACGTTGATCATTGAATATATCCATTATGATAAGGAAAAACCAATGTATACAAACTTTTCGGATCTTCTTGCTTCAGAACTGAACCATGATTATTCATATCTGAGTCACCTCTTTTCATCTGTTGAGGGAAAGACCATAGAAAAATATATGATACTGCAAAGAATTGAAAAGGTGAAGGAACTTCTCGTATACGATGAACTTACACTGAACGAAATTTCCTACAAACTTGGATACAGCAGTGTCGCCCACCTTTCAAGGCAGTTTAAAAGCGTAACCGGACTAACTCCCTCACATTATAAGGCCATCCGCGAAGATAAACGAAAACCCCTCGATCAGGTTTAATACAAAAAGATGCAAATCTTTTTAAAAATTTTATAATACATATCACGGCTCTCTGTATTTCCTTTGTATTGAAGATATTAAGTAAAAGAAAATGCAAAGGCTGATATTTATTGGATAATTAAAACATACTATCATGGAAGACTACATACACACAATGAATTACAGATTTTCCAGACTGATTAAGGAAAGTGATATAAAGAAGCTCGAAGCTTTATTTGAGAATGATAAGGGTATTGAGAACTTTAATATTGAACCGGACGGAATATTCCTTGAATTCAACTCATATATCTATTCCCAGGATCAGTTGGAAAAAATCCTGATTGATAACGGTTTTTCAAAACATGAGGAGAAGAAATATGGATTCCTGATGAAGCAAATCAATAATCTTGCAGCAAGCAACAGAAAAACATACGGAGACAGTAAACCTTCATGTTGTCATTAATGTTCTTATAGTTATATGATGGATGAAAGTACTGACCGGAAATGTTGTATTTTAACAGAAAGGAGGAAACATGTTACTGAAATTATTTATAATATCGCTGATTCTGATGGCATTTATCATGCTTGCATTAGGAGTTAAATTATTGTTTGATCCAAATGCTGAATTTTCATCACATTCATGTTCAATAGAGGACAGAGATAATGATGAATACGGAGCATGTGCCAAATGCCAGTTGAAAGATCTTACTGATTGTCCTGAAAACAGGACAGGAGTATAACAAAAAAACAGGTTATATTTAAAATATGAAGCCATGAAACTTATTAAAGCATATATCAGATACAGAAAGGCAGAGGATGTATACAATGCCTTGAAAGAAAAGGGATTCTGCTGTATGACCTTTGTGGAATGCGAAGGTACGGGTCAGTATTCTGACCAGGAAAAAGAACATATAAGTGATAAATACCCTTATGCCTCAGCATACAGGGTGGTAAAGATTGAATTGGTAGCACTTGATGAACATATTCAGGAAATATTAAGTATTATCCGGAAAAACGGGCGTACAGGATACAGGGGCGATGGACTAATAATTGTTTCTCCTGTTGAAGAGATCTATAAAGTCAGAACCGATGCTACAGGCGTGCTTGCACTTTAACACAAAGATAATGCAACTATTATCCATAATGTTATAATGATCAGGTACAGATTATAATGTATTTTTGAATCAGAAGATCATTAATTAATATTAATAAAAATTAAAGGTCATGAAACTATTAAACAAAAAGAAACAGGAAAAGGAAAACTACCAGTGTCCTATGAAATGTGAAGGTAAAAAAACATATCATCATCCAGGGAACTGCCCGGTATGCAATATGAAACTGGTAAAAATTGATATTCCTGTGAACAAATAAAAGAGTTGAACATACAGTTCTTCTCACATATAAAAATAAAAGAATGAAAGGAGGCTTATTATGCATGGCTTTGGAGGAATGAGTATGGGACTTGGAATGATATTGCTTTGGATAATCGGGATCTTTGTCCTTGTAGCTGTTGTCTGGCTGGTTTCAAGATCTGCAGGTCAGAATAATTCATATTACCAAAGTAAGTCAGCCCTTGATATACTGAAAGAAAGATATGCCAGGGGAGAAATTGACAAAGAGGAATTTGAAGAAAAGAAGATGCATCTTAATTCATAATATCAATGACAGAATCAGCAGAAATAAAAAGTGCCGGGATGTATTACTGCCCAATGCGATGTGAAGGAGATAAGATGTATAATGAACCAGGCGACTGTCCTGTATGCGGGATGCACCTGATTCCTGAGAAAGGAGAAGGAACCAGCGAGGAAGAAATGGCATTCAGAAAGATGGCTAGAAAGTTCTGGGCAGCCCTGTCACTGAGCTTTCCGGTATTTATAATAGCTATGTCCGGTTTTTTTAATTTTCTTCACCTTGATGATATTGCTT
>JBJKPH010000294.1:0-4693 GCA_046706585.1 Bacteroidales bacterium
GGTGCAGGCAGGCCGGGCAGTTTTTCAGAGGCTTATTGCCAAAATGTACGTAACCGCATTTACGGCAGTACCAGAATACCTTTTCCTCCCTTTCGAAAACCTTGTTGCCCATGAGGTTATCCAGTAACTTGCGATACCTCTCTTCATGATTCTTTTCGGCTATGGCTATTGCCTTAAAGGCAGCTGCAACATCCCTGAATCCTTCTTCCCCGGCTATACGGGCAAATTCAGGATATAGCTCCGACCACTCTTCATGCTCACCCATGGCAGCTCCCTCGAGATTTTCGACTGTACTGCCTGTCTTACCTGCAGGGTAAGTAGCAGTGATCTCTAAAGGACCGCCTTCGAGAAACCTGAAAAATCTTTTGGCATGGGTCTGTTCCTGAAGGGCAGTCTCCCTGAAAATAGCAGCTATCTGCCTGTAACCCTCTTCTTCTGCAACTTTTGCAGCAAACTCATAACGATTTTTTGCCTGTGACTCGCCGGCAAAAGCTTTCAGTAAATTTTTCTCTGTTTCTGAACCTTTAATACTCTTTTCCATAACTGGTGGATTTATTTATTACTAATGTCCTTTTTCTCTCTTTTTTTACAATGCCTGGTTACTCATTTGTAAAGATAAAATTTAATTACGAGGATCAATATTATGATTCCTTAACATATCAGCCTTTCAGTTAACTATTCCAAATATTCATATATTTGATTATTCAAAACCAACTCTCAAACACAAGCAAAATGATAACCAAAGAACTCCTTTCAGAATACGGGCTGACAGATATACGGGAGGTTGTATATAACCCCTCATATGATCAGCTCTTTGAAGAAGAAAACGACCCCGGCCTTGAAGGCTTTGAAAAGGGTGTACTCACCAATACCGGATCAATGGCAGTAGACACAGGCAAATATACAGGCCGCTCTCCAAAGGATAAGTATATCGTTCTGGATGACAGAACGCGTGATACAGTATGGTGGAAATCTCCGAATGCCCCTGTGTCAGATAATAAGCCGATTAATGAAGAAACATGGGAACATTGTTACGGCCTAGCTGCCAGGCAGTTGTCGGGCAAAAGGCTCTACGTGGTCGACTGTTTTTGCGGCGCTAACGAAAGTACACGCCTGAATGTCAGGTTTGTAATGGAAGTTGCCTGGCAGGCCCACTTCGTGAAAAACATGTTCATCAGGCCCGGGGAAGAAGAACTGAAGTCATTCAAGCCTAATTTTGTAGTGCTTAATGCTTCAAAGACACTTAACCCCGACTGGGAGAAGCAGGGACTGCACTACGACACTTTCGTAATCTTTAACCTTACAAAAAGAATGGCGGTTATCGGAGGAACCTGGTATGGCGGGGAGATGAAAAAAGGAATATTTTCAGTAATGAATTATTACCTGCCACTTAAAAAAATTGCTGCCATGCACTGTTCGGCAAATGTGGGTAAAAAAGGAGATGTAGCGATATTCTTCGGCCTGTCGGGAACAGGTAAAACAACTCTTTCCACCGATCCTGACAGGGCACTGATAGGAGATGATGAACATGGCTGGGATGATGACGGAATATTTAATTTCGAAGGAGGTTGTTATGCCAAATGCATAGGTCTGAGCAAGGAAAAGGAACCGGATATATATAAAGCCATAAAAAGGGATGCCCTTCTTGAGAACCTTGTAGTAAAAAATGACGGGGCAATTGATTTTGAGGATGGGTCAAAAACTGAAAACACGAGGGTCTCATACCCGATATATCATATCGATAATATTGTTAAACCGGTGTCGAAGGCCGGCCATGCAGGGAAGGTGATTTTCCTCACAGCCGATGCATTCGGTGTTCTGCCACCTGTGGCAAAGCTTACCGAAGGTCAGACAGGTTACTATTTTATCAGCGGATATACCGCAAAAGTTGCAGGCACTGAGCTTGGGATAAAAGAACCTGTACCATCATTCTCGGCCTGCTTCGGAGCTGCATTTCTTTTACTCGATCCATATATCTATACAAGGGAACTGATCAGGAAAATGAAGATGCATGGAGCTGATGCCTGGCTGGTAAATACAGGGTGGATGGGTGGACCCTACGGCACAGGAAAAAGGATAGATATTGTGCCGACAAGGGCTATTATCAATTCAATTCTCGACGGATCAATTAACGAAGCCGGCTTCAGCAAACTTCCCGTATTCAATCTCATGGTTCCCGATAGTGTAAAAGGTGTAGAAAGTAAACTGCTGGATCCCAGGGAAAGCTGGGAAACGTCCGGAAAATGGGAAATGGCGGCAACCAGCCTGGCAGAGAAGTTTATTACTAATTTCAGGCGGTTCACAGATAATAAAGAGATAGAAATAATGGAGAAACATGGTCCTGAAATATAAATGGATGATATAAAGCATCAAATATAATTGCGTGTTGTTTCAGGACAGATATTTGACAGACGGTTAAAATAATTATGATGGAGATAAAATCAGTTATCCTGGTTTGCATGATTTCATATGGCTTAGGTTCAATTGCAACAGCCGTATGGGCAGGTAAATTATTTCACGGTATAGATATCAGACAGCATGGCAGTGGGAATGCAGGTGCGACTAATACAATAAGGGTAATGGGATGGGCCACAGGAATACCTGTCCTGGTGATCGACCTGGCAAAAGGATGGCTGGCAGCCTCACTACCCCACATGCTCAATGTTGGAATACACGGATCTCCCGAACAGATCAACCTGCAGATACTGTGCGGACTGATAGCTGTGATCGGGCACGTATTTCCAATATTTGCAGGGTTCAGGGGGGGGAAAGGTGTAGGTACTACCTTCGGGGTTCTTCTGGCCCTGCAGCCATATGTAACACTGATCTGTCTGGGTGTCTTCCTTACGGTACTGCTAATTACAGGATATGTGTCGGTAAGTTCAATGTCGGCCGGACTGTCATTTCCAATAGTGCTAACATTCTTCCCTTCATCATCATCGGCAATATTTGAGATATTCTCTGTTCTGATAGCAATTGCAATCATTCTGACCCACAGAAAGAACATTCTCAGGCTGATCAGAAAGGAAGAAAACAGATTCCTGTGGAAGAACAGGGGTAATAAAGAGACTACCGGGCCTGACAAGAAGTAGCTTTTGCTGATCACCGTAACATAAGACCGGTATTATCAATCTGCCGGTGGAATAGATATGAGAAATCCGTCAAAAATTGAACATGACCTGAGCCCTGAAGGAAGTTACAGGGATAACAATAATCGTCTGGTATGCAGCATACCCGGAAGGATGAGCCATGGCAGGAATATTTCGCCCGGAGAAATGTCTGATGCTGTCAGATTTGTCCTGGAGTCGGGTGTGAGATCGATAGATATCAGCTGTACTGATGAGGTGATACTGAAAAGTACAGGTAATATACTTCGTGAACTGACAGGGGAAAAAATATTCCTGAGCATAGGGGCTGCAGGCATCGATAACTCAGGATATGCACCGCCGGGAAAGGCTGACATGACAGACGCCGGCCCGGGCATTCTGCATTCTGTTATTAAAACAATGGGGATTGGTGAGGTTGATATCTGTTTTATTAATCAGCTTCCCGGATATCATGAAGGGCACCATGATGAGTTGATCCATGCAGTAGAAAAAGGTATTGGGCCTGGAATAATCAGATCATACGGTATCGGCGGAGATCGGCCTGAATTGATCATTTCTCTTTCAGACAGTTGTAATATCACCGCAGTTACAGTATCAGGAAAACTCAACGCATGCAATCTGGACGCCATGGAAAATATTATCCCTGCCTGCAAGACGGGTAGATTGACCTGTTATAACAATTCAGTATCGCATTACTCCCTGCTGGGGAATAAACTGGGACAATTCAGCAGGAAAATACCAGATAATGAACCAATTTCGGCCAGGGATGTTGAAATAGCTGTTATGACAAGCAGGATAGCTTCCAGAAATGGGATGGCCCTGGAGGAAATGGCATACAGGTATGCATTTTCAATTGCAGAGGCAGGAAGGATCGTTGTAGGACTAAGGGATACCGAAAGTATGGAGGAGATTCTTAAGTGGTGGAATAAGGGCCCCCTGGATAATGATCTCTTTGAGACTATTACAGGGAATATATATAAATTCTACTGAAAACATATAGTGGTGTTACCAAATGGCCGTACACAGAGATACAGTTGAAAGTTATCTGTGAATAATTGACTGAAAAAATATTTTGTATGATACATGGCATAGAAACACTGGAGCTCTTTCGCACAAGGCAAAGCGACAGGGCCTATTCAGACAAACCCGTGGAGAAGGAGAAACTTGAGAGGATACTGGAAGCAGCGAGGATATCACCATCGGCATGCAACTCACAGCCATGGAAATTCATAGTTGTTGATGATCAGAAGCTAAAAAAGGAGATTGCTATCGCTACTTCGGCCAAAACACTGGGTTTTAATAAGTTTACAGATCAATCGGCTTTATATATCGTAATAGTCAGGGAAAAGTCGAATCCGGTAACAAGGATAGGAGGAACAATAAAGGACAAGGATTACTCGCTGATCGACATAGGTATAGCAGCTGCTGCAATATGCCTTCAGGCAGCAGCTGAAGGGCTGGGAACATGCATGCTGGGGTGGTTTGATGAGAACCATGTAAAAAAGGTACTTAAAATACCTGGAAACAAAAGGGCCGAACTGGTTATTACATTGGGATATTCAACCCAGCCAACAAGGGTTAAGAGG
>JBJKPH010000295.1:0-5888 GCA_046706585.1 Bacteroidales bacterium
CTTGAAAAGTAAGGAGAGAGCAACCTTGCCGGCGATCTGAATCAGTTAGTACAGGATTATTATACCAGATATATGGTTAAAAGAAATGCCCTGCAAGGGAGGGCAAATTAACATGTCAGAAAGTGGCCGGCTCTTTCTGAATAAGATATTTGTTTAGCAGCCCAAGTATCCTGTCAGGTATCACCGGCTTCAGAATATATTCATTGCAGCCTGCCAGGAAAGCCTCTTCTTTTGATTCACGTGTAAAATAGGCCGTAACCATAATAAGAGGCAGATTGGGATAAAGTTTTCTAATCTGCCTTATACACTCAATGCCATTGATGAAAGGTATCAGGTAGTCGATCATAACAAGATCTGCTTTGTTATTCTGGTCTGCCAGATACCTGGTAATATCCGTTCCGTTTGAAAATGAAACGACATCTGCACCTGTTGTCTTCAGAAGCACTTCGAAATACCTGATTGAAGCAATGTCATCGTCAACAACAGCAATAGTTTTATCGGAAAGATCCATCGGATTTTGGTTGAGATACATCAGGTTATAGTTAGATAAAGCAAAAATACGATATGAGAACAGATAAATTATTCAAAGAGGATCAACTTTTTAACAAGTTATGCACAAAGTTATACATCATTCCTTCCTTGGAAATTTGATTAAATATAGTGAAATTAGTAAGAGCAAATTAAAACCAGACACTATGAAGAAGGTAATCCTGATCATTATGCTTTTTCCACTTCTTTTCCTTGCTGCAACGAATGCCCAGGAAGGATTTGACAACAAGACGCGGGCGCTTTACATATTCGATATAGCCAAGTATGTCGATTATGGTGATGCACTTGATACAATGGCAATTTTCAAGATAGGAGTGCTCGCCAACGATTCAGAACTTTTCTGGGAGATGGGAGACCTGGCAAAGACAAGAAAGGAAATTCAGGAGAAACCGGTTGTGGTTGAAGTGTTCCGCAATGAAAATAAAATAGAGTATACCAATGTACTTTACGTAGCAAAGGAGAGTGGCTTTAATCTTGATAAAGTGCTCGACAGGATAAAAGGGAAGAAGACTCTTTTAATAACAGAGGATTATGAATTCGGAAAATCAATGTTCAATTTCATCGTTGTCGACGGGAAGCCCAAATTTGAAATCAACGAAGAGCAGATGAACGAAGCCGGATTAAAGATCCCGCTTACCCTGCTGGCCCTGGCTGTTAAAACACGTGAGGACTGGGAGCAGCTCTACTCTGTAACCAACGAAGAGCTGGAAAAACAGCTCGAAGTCGTCAGGCAGCAGGAGCTTGTTATTGCACAGCAACAGGAAGAGATAGTCAAACAGAAGGCAATTCTCGACAGTCTCGACAGGCAGGTTATTGAAAAAGAAAGATTACTGGCTGAAAGACAGAAAGAACTCGACAGGAAAACAGCCGAGCTGGGGAGGCAGACACAGGAGATCAGCAGCCAGAAAATAGTGATTGCCGCTCAGCAGAAAGAGGTGGCTGCCCAGAAAGACACCCTGAACCTCCAAAGAGCTGATATTGAAACCAGGCAGGCTGAGATAAACCAGAAATCAGAAGTTATAAAGCAGCAGGAAGAGAAGATTAAGGTGCAACTCGAATCGATAGAGAAACAGAAGATATTCATTATGGCTGCCGTATGTGTGCTGCTGCTTTTGAGTTTCCTGGCCTATTATATCTACAGGGGATACAGGATCAAGAAAGAGGCTAATATCAAGCTGGAGGAAAAGAACCGGACAATAACAGCACAGAAGGAGGAGATAGAAAAGCAGAGGGACATAGCAAGAAGCCAGCGAGACCAGATAGCTTACCAGAAGAAGCATATTACTGACAGTATAATGTATGCGAAAAGGATACAAACAGCCCTGCTGCCGGCCCTTGAGCTTTTCAGCGACGATCTTGACCATTTCGTCCTGTATAAGCCTCTTGATATTGTGAGCGGGGATTTTTACTGGGTGTCAAGAAAGGATGATAAGCAGATAATAATAGCAGCCGATTGTACGGGACATGGTGTGCCGGGAGCCTTTATGAGCATGCTTGGTGTTACAATGCTGAATGAGCTGGTTAATGGTAAGGGTATAATAGAACCCGACGAGATAGTGAACAGGCTGAGGGACGAGATAATAAGATCACTCAAGCAATCGATTGATGAAGACAGGGTCAAGGACGGCATGGATATGGCAATAAGCGTTATTGATTTTAAAAAGAACAAGCTACTGTTCTGCGGTGCAAATAATCCTCTTGTTCTGGTACGCGACGGCGAAGTAATTACATTTAAGGGTGATAAGATGCCGGTTGCGATACATTATACCATGACCCCTTTCTCGGTACAGGAAGTGGACCTGAAGAAGGGAGATTGCCTCTATATGTTCTCTGATGGATTTGCCGACCAGTTCGGGGGACCGAACGAAAAGAAATATATGATCAAGAACCTGAAGGATTACCTTCTGGAACTGTCTGGTCTTACAATGATTAAGCAGGGTGAGGAACTGAACAATGCCTTTGAACAGTGGAAAGGGGATAATCCGCAGGTTGATGATGTAACCGTTATAGGAGTGAGGTATCAGTAGATACTGTTAGTGACAAAACCATTTATATTCCAGATTACCATCAACGATGGGTGTCGTGGCCTCTATTGTAAGCAGTTCATTATCACAATATACCGCATCATCTTGTGAGTTTATCAGTACACCATCCTCATATGTGTTATAACTGCATGGTTTGCAGTTACCCAGAAAACCCTCACACGAATGAAAAGCAACGGCAATAACCAAAAGGGCCAACATCGATAATATTTGCCTTTTATTTAACATGATAAAATTTTTAACTGACTAATTATCGCACTCCACTTTGCTTCCGCCAAGGCCGCTGATATAAGTATCGGGTATTGCCTGGAAGGAGATAAGGTCACTTCCGCAATATTCAGCCTCTCTTTCTGAATAGAGCAACACATCGCTTTCGTTATATACATTAATACGGCATGTCTTGCATGTTTGACTTAGGAGGTCACAGGATGTAAATGCCGAGGCAATAAACAGAAATGCTGCAAGGTAGATAAGTTTCCTTTTCATTTTATTAATATTTCGGGTCATTATCAAATGTACGAAAACAAATTCGATTGTTTCAACGGAAACAATAATTGTTAACTAAATGTATGACTGAAAAAGCAGAGAAATAGTTGCCTGCCCGGCTAACAAATTACTTCTTTATAGCTGTACAGGTTATATGGTAATCTCCCGCTGGTGCAATTTTTGCCAGATGGAATCCGGCAGAGGTTACCATTTCAAATATATGGTCGGCATGCAGTCTGTTATCCACAGGTGGACCAATTGGCATCTCCTTCTTTTCCCATTCAATAATAGCCATTCGTCCGCCGGGCTTTAATACCCGGTATGCTTCCCTGAGCAAAGTCTCCATATCTTCTGCTTCGTGCAGGACATTGGAGAGAAGGACAAAAGTTCCTGTTGAATCATCGACCGGAAGCTTGAAATTCTCAGAAAGCAACAATTCGATATTATCATCCCTGCCCCTGATCTTTTCCTTTAGTTCATCAAGCATTTCCTTTGAGATATCAATGCCGATAACCCTGCCATGAGGTCCTGTGATCTGCGATCCGGGGATAGTAAAATACCCGGTTCCGCACCCAATATCGATCATAATATCATCCTCCTTAAGGCATAGGAATTTCAGCGTATTAAAAGGAGGTAGTATCCTGTAACGTTCCGGAGATTCAAGGATGTGCCTGTGCTCCGGATTGAGAGCCCATTTTTCCATTTTATTGCCCCTTTTTTTCCCGTTAAGGGAATGAAATCTATATCCAAATATAACTACAGCCAGCCTGAGATTATTCAATATATGATAATTATTATTTAATAGCAAGCAACACTTAGCCTGTATTTGTATCTTTAAGGAAAACCAATCATTATGGAAAAGAAAAGAGATATGAAAAAGCATGTGACCTTTGTCGCAGCCCTGCACATTGGTTTCGGAGTACTGGGAATTATTCTTGCACTTACAGTATTCTTTGCTATCGGGTTTGCATCATCTTTTGTTGAGGATGTTGATGTAGCCACTGAAGTGCTTACTGCAGTAAAGATATTTTTACCAGTAATAATGGGTCTTACCTCAGTGCTGGGATTGATTGGGGGGATCGGATTGCTTGGTTACAACCAGTGGGCCAGGATCCTGGTAATAATAGTGTCGGCATTGAACTGCCTTCATGTACCCATTGGAACTGCAAAAGGTGTCTATTCGATCTGGGCCCTCATGCAGGATGAAACTATTGTACTGTTTAATCAGGGATCTAATTCGTAAGGAGCAGACCTTCCTTTAACCCGCCCTGATAGAGTTACTGGTCCGGATTCGGAGAACCGGACCAACTAGGTATAAAGAACCGGACCAACTATATGAGTCAAGTCCGGACATAACAGCCTTTCAAAGACTTCGTTGCATAATACAACTTTGGTTTTCATATTTAATTCATATTGACTATCTTATGAGTTTGAAGCCATTGGAAACAAATTCATTCCGTATATGACCAACATAATTGAACTTGATAAGATAGCTATTACCGTAAGGGCACACAGGGTTCTGAAGCAGCTTTTAAAGGAAAACCCTGTTCTCGAGGAGATAATGAGAAATGCAAAGAATGAGACAGAGGCATTGGTAGGGGTTAAGAACTGGATACTTGATGTGATAAAAAGGAGTAAGGATGCCTACCTGTTTTATGCGGGAGAAGCCTCTGGACGCGAGGCTTTTGAGAAATTATCATGGCATGATTATGCAAGTATCAGGTTGCTGGATTATATCGATAATGCAGGTAGGGAATTCCCTGACCTGAATCTGAGAGGTGAAGTAGCGGTGAGCAACCCTATAAAGCTGATATGGCAGGGAGTGAACTTCGGAACAGGAGGAGCAAAACCGGCATTCTTTGAAGATATGCTCTACCTTTTCAGGCAATTATCTGGTACCTACACGCTGAAAATCCCATCAGAGAAAAAGGTCAGGGCATGGATGGACAGGTATCCGTCAGGGCTCGATCCCAGGATAGTAAGGCTCAGGGAAGAGAACCGCGACAGAATAATCAGGGTATTGATCAGTAAGATGGACGGTGGGGAGATTAACGACAAGAAATATTTCTTCGGACCAGGTCTCTCATATGAGCAGAAGTTCATGAAGATGCTGGAATGGTGGAATGATTATCTTTTTCACCTGAGGTTTGCAGTCAGATCTCCCGACCTATTAAATGAAATGCTGGATAATTCGCTTGATCCCGACACTATGAAAATCCTTTACGATGCAGAGAAACAGGGGATACCATTCTTTGTCAATCCATACTATCTCTCACTTTTGCATGTCCGGGTACCATATTTTGCAATAGGTGCCGACCTGGCAATAAGATATTATGTTATTTATTCGAGGCAGCTGGTTGAGGAGTTTGGTCATATTGTGGCATGGGAAAAGGAAGACCTTGTTGAGCCCGGAAAACCCAATGCGGCTGGATGGATACTGCCAACATACCACAATGTGCACAGGAGATATCCTGATGTGGCTATACTGATACCGGATACAATGGGAAGGGCATGCGGCGGATTGTGTGCTTCATGCCAGAGAATGTACGACTTTCAGAGGGGGAACCTGAATTTTAATCTCGATAAACTGAAGCCTGACGGAACATGGAGCGAACGGCTGGGAAAAATAATGGAGTACTTTGAAAATGACAGCCAGATAAGGGACATACTGATAACGGGAGGTGATGCCCTGATGAGCCGTGATGAATCGCTCAGGAGAGTTCTTGATGCAGTTTACACAATGGCCTGCAACAAGGTTAATGATAATAAAAACCGTCCCGACGGAGTGAAATATGCCGAAATGGTGAGAGT
>JBJKPH010000296.1:0-1746 GCA_046706585.1 Bacteroidales bacterium
ATCATAACAACGAGAGCCAGGTAGAAATAGGGATTGCTGGTTACAAGGGGTGCCCTTAGTCCGGCATTGACATATTTCAGTTTATGTATGCCCAGATACAGAGCGATCACCATCCCGGCCAGGAACATGAGTGATCCAAGGGTTCCGAACAGGTGCATGGGATTCCTTCCGAACCTGGTAATAAAAGTTATGGTAAGCAGATCGAGGTAGCCTTTAATAAAGCGATCGAGGCCGTACTTTGTAACACCGTATTTCCTGGCCTGGTGAACCACCACCTTTTCGCCAATATTCCTGAAGCCAGCCTGCTTAGCCAGCATGGGAATATATCGGTGCATCTCACCAAAGACCTCAATGCTTTTAACCACGTCGCTGCGGTAAGCCTTCAGTCCGCAGTTAAAATCATGCAGCCTGATACCGGAGGCCCACCTGGCAGTTCGGTTATAGAGCTTACTGGTAGTCCTTTTCAATAAAGGATCGTACCTTTTCTTTTTCCATCCTGAGACCAGGTCGAAACCATCCTCGCGGATCATCCGGCAGAGTTCCGGAATTTCATCCGGACTGTCCTGAAGGTCGGCATCCATGGTTATGACAACATCGCCGCAACACTCCCTGAAGCCTGTATGGAGGGCAGCAGCCTTGCCGTAATTCCTTCTGAAACTTATTCCCCTTATATTGGAGTCACCCGATGACAGTGACCTGATCACTTCCCATGATGAGTCGGAACTGCCGTCATCGACAAGGATCAGTTCATATTCGAGGTTGTTTGCGGTACATACCCTTTTTATCCAGGCCGACAGCTCCGGGATCGATTCTTCTTCGTTATAGAGTGGAACTACTACAGAGAGATCCATCAGGTTTATTCTTCAATTGCCTCGTCGATAAGAGGATTACCTTCTTTCCTGGTGAAAATGCTTACTATCAGGGAGAATACGGTGCCCCAGAACATGGTGGTGAAAATCCCGGATAAAGCCAATACCCATGGTACCATTATCTTTGCCTGCACCTTCATGCCCTGTTCAATAGCAGCCTCAGGAATTCCTCTTTCTATCATTTTTGTTTCGGCCATAGCCTTCATCTTGTCAATAAGACCAGGATCAATTATAGCGTAAAGGATATAACCGAAGACAGCTGCTATGATAGCATAATACAACATGATCACAACTCCTGCCCCCAGTGACTGACCATAGGTAATAAAACCCTTAAGTGATTTGTCACGGTATGACCTGATAGCCAGGTACAGGGCAAACACCAGGATTGCAAGCCAGATAAAACCCTGCCACTGTTTCAGCGTAAGGTCAAGGAAGTACATTATCAATGTATATACTACTCCCAGCAGTCCGATTATCAAACCGCTGTTAAGGTTGGCTTTCCAAACTGATACTTTATTATCCATAATGAAGCTTGATTAGGTTAACTGTACACAAATATATGTAAAAAGTGTAAATGATGAATAATACGCCATTACTAATATATTTTGCAGGATGTATAAAAGTTGCTATTTTTGCTCCGGGTAAGTCTTATACGACCAGCTCCTGCTGAACTCCCCCAGGACCGGAAGGTAGCAAGGGTAGGCGGTTGTAGCGGTGCGATATAATGGCTTACCTTCTTTTTACGTAAAGGTCTAAAGGCGTAAGGCAAAGGGCGTAAGGCAAAGGGGTGTGAGATCCGCCTACGTTGAAACTACGGCGGACAAGTGTGAGACGTGAAACGGAGAGTGGGGTAATGGTATAACAGCGCGACGGTGCG
>JBJKPH010000297.1:0-4803 GCA_046706585.1 Bacteroidales bacterium
AATATGACCTGTTCCCTTACGAGGAATCCACCAGAAAGCAACTCAGGATCCAGTATGGTATAAATGGTGTTTATAATGATTATATCGATACAACAGTTTTTGAAAAAACCAGTGAGTCGCTGATCAAGCATTACCTGAGTTTTGCTTTCGAGGTCACGCAGCAATGGGGTTCCGCATCGCTATCGGCGACCTGGTCGAACTCATTTCGTAATTTCATGGAAAATAATCTGAGCCTGAGAGGCAGCCTTCGTTACAGGATATTCAAGGGACTTTCCATTAGCTTCGAGCCCAGGGCTGAACTGATCCACGACCAGTTCTACCTGAGAAAAGGAGATGCAAGCGATCAGGATATACTTACCAAGCAGAATGCACTGTTAACAGGCTACTCATTTTCATTCCAGGCCGGACTGACATATTCCTTCGGATCTATGTATAATAACGTTGTCAATCCCAGGTTCGGTAACGGAAGCGGCAGAGACCATTATTAAAGGTCGCTGACACTTTTTTGCCTGCCAAAATCCCGTTATGGTCCACAATAATGTCGCAGATTCGGATATCTGCGACTAACGCCCCGTGCAAAACGTTGGTCCGGATCTCCGAATCCGGACCAGTAGCTTTTCCTGGGAATGTCGCAGATTCGGAGATCTGCGACAACGGGGGGAGGGTGATCTGCGACAACGCCACTGACCTGTTAGGGAGGGATTTCCAAATCCCGACCTTTACCTCAGACTCACGGGGGAAAAGAGATCTGCGACAACGGGGAATGGAGGGAGATAATTCAAATATAAAATAGTACTTTTACGCTAAAGTGCGATTGTATGCAGAGAGGAAGGGAAAACAAGCCGCATATTGGCATCTATGGGAGACGAAATACAGGCAAAAGCAGCCTGATTAACACAGTAGCCGGACAGGATATTGCTATTGTCTCACACAGGCCGGGAACAACAACCGACCCTGTAAAAAAATCATTTGAAATTGAAGGAGTGGGACCGGCAATCCTGATAGATACTGCCGGTATTGACGACACGGGTGACCTGGGTAAAAAAAGGACAGACAGGACTTTATTATCCATCGACCAGATTGATATGGCACTGCTTTGTGTATCAGACAATAAATGGGGTATCTACGAAGAGAACCTGACAGAACTGCTTGAAGGCAGGAATATTCCATACCTGGTGGTCTTCACCCGATCTGACATACTGAGGCCAACAGCTGAGTTCAGCAAAAAGGTCCGGCTCAGAACCGGACGTGACATACTGCTTTTTTCCTCTGTTACGACAGAAGGATATGATGAGTTGCTGGGAAAAGTGAAGGAGGTAATGCCTGAGAATATTTACAGCATACCATCTCTTCTTGGAGATATTATCAGCACCGGGGATATTATTCTGCTAATAGCTCCCCAGGATACTGAAGCACCTGAAGGCAGGCTTATCCTCCCCCAGGTTCAGGCTGTACGTGACATACTGGATAATGATGCGGTGGCAGTTGTGGTAAAGGAAAAGGAAATAGGCACCTTCCTGGGAAAAACTGCTGTAAAGCCTGCCCTGGCCATCACCGACTCGCAGATATTCGACAAGGCAGATGCCGCCGTCCCGGAAGAAATACCTCTTACCAGCTTCAGCATCGCACTGGCAAGGATGAAAGGTGATTTCAGCCACTACCTTGAAGGAACGCCTGTAATATCACAGCTAAAAGATGGCGACAGGGTGCTGATACTGGAGTCGTGCTCGCACCATGTTACATGTGATGATATTGGTCGTGTAAAAATACCCGGATGGATAAGGGAATACACCGGCCGCAAACTTAAATTTGATACAGGTGCAGGTACCGGGACCATCAACAGGCCTGTAACCGACTATTCACTGGTAATACAGTGCGGAGCGTGTATGATTACCCGCAGGCAGCTCCATAACAGGTTAAGGCCTGCAATTTCAGCAGGCATACCCGTTACCAATTACGGAATGGCAATAGCCTGGGTAAAAGGGGCCTACAGCAGGGCAATTGCCCCTTTCATAACCGGTAAGTGAATTATTGATGCATATTTTAAGGATGAAGTCAGAACCTGAAATAGATGAAAGGTTCCACTCCTGAAAGTTGCATATTATACATTACGATCCCGATAACATATACCAGTACCAGTTTGGCTGCAAGCGGCAACCTGATAAACAGTCCCCTGTATGACTCCTTAACACGGTCGGGAAGGAAATGCAGGAAATATCCTGAAAATATAATTACAAGTACCGGTGTATATGCCATTAACATAGAACTTATGTCGCCCGGAGAAAAATGGTACCATACCTGTGTAAACATTATCTTAATGCTTCCCATGTCGGCAGCCCTGAAAAACAGCCAGCAAAAGGTCACAAAATTGAAAGTAATAAACAGGGCAATGAACCTTGTTATTCTTCCGGGTTGTTTTGAGTGCCGGAACAGACCATGCCACCATTTATGAAATGCCAGCGCAATACCATGCAATCCTCCCCATATTACAAATCTCAACGATGCACCATGCCATAATCCGCCCAGCAGCATTGTAATCATCAGATTAAAGTAGGTCCTCACCTTCCCTTTCCTGTTACCTCCCATTGAAATATACAGGTAATCCTTCAGCCACCGGGAAAGTGAGATATGCCATCGTCTCCAGAAATCGGAAATATTTATTGCCTTATAAGGGGAATTGAAATTGACCGGGAGCCTGAAGCCCAGCATTAGGGCGATCCCGATAGCTATGTCGGTATACCCTGAAAAGTCACAATATATCTGAAGACCATACCCGTAAAGAGCCATCAGGTTCTCGATACCTGAGAACATTCCGGGCGAAGCAAAGACCCTGTCAACAAGGTTTGCCGCTATATAGTCCGACACTATGATCTTCTTGATCAGACCGGCTGTAATCAGGAAAAGAGCATGTCCCCACTCACGCTTTGTAAGCGAAAACCTGGCATATAACTGTGGTATAAATTCGGAAGCTCTTACAATGGGTCCTGCCACCAATTGGGGAAAGAATGAGACATAAAACCCAAAGTCAAGGAGATTTCTGACAGGTGCTGTCCGGCCACGATATACATCTATAGTGTAACTGATTGTCTGAAATGTAAAAAAGGAGATCCCTACAGGAAGTATTATGGTTGCCGTATTGAAGGAGGAGCCGAAAAGATCATTTGTAAAAAGGGCAAGCCAGTTAACCACCTGATAAACTGTTCCCAGAAGCCTGGTTACAACATCGGTTACAAATCCTGTATACTTGAAGAATCCAAGCATACCAAGGTTAATAAGCAGACTTATGATAACTATTGCTTTCCTTGCTGCTTTACGCCGTGCGGAAACAAGCAGAAGCCCGGCGGTATAATCACAGAGAGTAGATATTATCAGCAGGAAAAAGAAGACTCCCCCGCTCCTGTAGTAAAAGAAAAGACTGGCCAGGAAAAGGTATGAATTTCGCAATACGGGTTTGCCGCTTACAAGGCTGTAGATCGTTAACAGAACAAGCAGGAATATCCAGAATGCTACGGTAGTAAAGATAAACGGATCATCAGGATCGTAATGGATAAGGTTACCTGCAGCCTCTTTCCAAAAGGAGTCATTATCAGTCACACTTTCTTCTGCAGCCGGCAGGTCAGCAATATCGGCTTTTATTGTCTCTGTAGTGTCCTGTTCCCTTTTCTCTCCATATTGAAGGGCCTTAATAATCATTCCTGCCAGTGCATGACCCCCTTCGTAAGAGAGATGTGTATAATCGGGATATGCCAGTGCAGGGACCGAATCACGCCAGGCCACAATTGCATCGCTGCCACCCATGGCATCCCACGAATCCCAGAAAAGGGCCCCCGATGCGGCAGCGGCATTCCGCTGTGCATCTCTTATCGCAGGAATATTGGGATAGGAGTGCAATGACCCTGAATCCTGACGTGCCATATCGGTTACACTGGCCACAAGTATCATTGCACCGGGACATCTTTTCCTGAGTGTCCCGATCTGCCTTGTTATACCGTTCTGATAAAAAGTGTAATCATCTTTGATATTCAGCACTACGTTCAACCCATACTGCAGTATCAACAGATCGGGATCAAGCAGACCGAACATTTCTTCCAGATTATCCTGGTCGAGCAGAGAAAATTCCAGTCCGGCGCTTCCCCTTGATGATATATTATCTACTATAAGACCACTGTCGCTTTCAATACTGAATCCGTAGATATCGGGACTTGACCTGCCACTAAACCGTATCATTACCGACCCCCTGTTATGCAACCTGGCAGTATATTCTCCTGTTCCCTGTCCGGGTACAATTATTCCTTTGTCCGACACATTACCACCCTCGGCAATCGCTATACGGAGAGTGTCGTCAAGCCGGCCGTAAAATATCCTCAGTCTTTCATAGACTGATGCCAGTGAATCGGACATTGATGACGGTACAATTTTAATCCAGGCCTCTGCGGGTTCATCTGACTGTTTTCCCGGAAGGGTAAACCTGCTGAAGTGGAGCATAGGCCCGAATGACTTATGATCGATTGTGCCATTTCTGTACGAAAGATAGGTATACCTTTTCCAGTTCGATGAAGCTGTCACCCAGGCTGTTCTGGTGTAAGGTACCAGCATTGTCGGACTAAGAAGTCCGGGGCCGGTGCCCCCCGCTCCTATCCTTAGTTTTTCACGCAGATAGTCCGTTATCCTGTCACCTTCGAGTTGTGAATCGCCGTAATACATAATTCTTACCTGACCATTGCGGGCCAGCAGTGTATCGATAAGCGACACCGCGTTCTTTCCCGACCCAGGCATTCTGATCACGTTGTAACCTGCATCCGG
>JBJKPH010000298.1:0-1906 GCA_046706585.1 Bacteroidales bacterium
GTGTACTTGTAAGCATTTGAAAAAAGGTTCCTGATTATTATCGCTGTAATATTCCTGTCACATATTGCAACAGGTTCACCCTTATGCGAATAGGTCATAGTGATCTCCTTTTGGTTAGCAGCCTGTCTGATAAGGTTGAATTCGGCAAGGATAACATCGGTAAGATTAATATTTTCCGGTTTGTATTCTATCTTGTTTTTCTGGCCTTCACCCCATAAAAGCAGGCTTCCTATCAGGTTTGATACAAATTCTGATTGTTGTCCAAGCGCTCTGACAAGTTTCTCACCCTCGGAAGTACCTATACGTGATTTAAGCATATTGACCATCAGCGAGATATTCATAACAGGTGTTTTTATGTCGTGGGCAATGATAGAGAAAACCCTGTTTCGGATGGCAATGGTTTTTTCGAGCTCCTGATTCTTTTCTTCGATCTTTATTTTCTGCTCTTCAAGCTTTCCTTTCTGGTTAGTAAGCTCTGATGTCCGGTCGATCACTATCTGTTCGAGATTGCGGTTCATGGATTCAATCTCATTTTTCAGTCTGAGCTCTTCGCTAAATGATTTTACCCACCTGTTTATAAGTCCGACAGATTGCATAATAATGAATAGAACCACTGTATAGGGCATAATATATCCTGGTGCCAGAAGGATCTTTCCGTTTGCAAGTGTAATATCATTCAATGCTCCCATCATCAGTGACAGAAATCCAATTGCGTGCAGTATATCAAGACCTTTTTTGAAGATGGTCCGGTAAAAACTCCTGATCATATAATTCAGGAGCACAATTGTTACTACCGGCATATATACAAGTATGGTATGAGAGAATAGTGCTACCGGTGTGAATAATACAATTCCCATACAGATAGAAAAGATCACTACGATCAACGGGTTGATGAACCTTCCCACCTTTGACGGGTATATTCTGTCGAAGTATAGCAATCCGAAAATAAGGGCGAAATAGGAGCTGAGATATTCAAGTCTTATCAGCCATATCCATTTGACATCAAAAAAGAGTTGCATCTGGTATGATCCTGTTGAGATCGTCCTTACCAGTATTCCAAATATGGCCAGTGAGAAGTAGAGAGTGGATCTGTCTCTCTGGAATAAGAGGAAGAAGACAAGAAAAAATCCGAAGAATGCAAACAACATGCCTGTGATAGCAGACGATGTTATGTCATGTTGTTCGTACCTCAGCGATGCCAGTTTGGCTATCCCGAAATCGGCCGGCAGCCAGAATCCGCCACGCCGGTGGTGAAAGTTTGAAACATTGATTATTATCTCTATCGAATCGGTCTGAGATTCGAAAGTATAGAGGTAGGGTTTATAGCCGGGTATAGTTTCAGATTCCTTTACACCAGGAATGCCTGCTGAAAAAATACTCTTGCCGTTGATATATACTTTGCACGAAGAATCAAAAACAGGAAACCTGACAGCAAGATTCCTTCTGCATTTTGTCGGGAGCAGGATACGCATCCTGTAAGTGGCAAATCCGGCACCCTCAATCTCAGGCAGTTGCTTCTCATATTCGGTCCAGTATGCCGGCACTTTCCCGTATAGATCGGGCTCGGGTTGCAGTGTATCCCTGAAATCGGCAGGGGAGAGCTGTTTCTTCCAGTAAAACTCCCAGTCGCCTTTTAACTGTATTAACCTGTCATTCGGAATACCATCTCTTCTCAGGTCAAGGATACCTTGACTGACAACAACCTGTGCAGATGTGTTAACTGAGAATAACAGCGTTAAACCAAGGATAATTATATACCCTGTTCTTTTAATGATCCTCATTCCCCATGCATTAATTCTGATGTGCTAAAAGTATCAATTACCTGCGAAAATTGAAACAACGTATTATATATTATGTTATATTTATTATCTGTTTCTTAACGTTGAGTAATAAGAAAGCAGGGGAG
>JBJKPH010000299.1:0-2702 GCA_046706585.1 Bacteroidales bacterium
ATATAATACTTACAGGAGATAATTTCGGATGCGGAAGCTCCAGGGAACATCCTTCAGTTGGATTGTCGGCAATAGGTATAAAAGCTATTATTGTCAAATCGGTTAACAGGATATTCTACAGGTCTTCCATAAACCAGGGGTTGCCGCTAATAGTACATCCCGAAGCAGTGATGAATTACAGGAAAGGGGAAGAAGTAAAAATTGACCTTTCATCAGGGTCTATAATGATCGGAGATAAGCATTTCAGGTTTGAACCCTTGCCAGATGAACTTAACCAGATCATTGAAAAAAAAGGGCTTGTGAATTGGATATCAGGTTAAATGATCTTGAGAAAATAGATTTGAACATATTACATAAATGTTATATTTTAGTGTAGCAATAAAGTGTATCTCGAACATTTAATTATTGCTATTACCAACCAATACCTGAAATACCTATGAACAAAACTGCACTGCTGTTTTCTTTTTGCCTGTTACTGACCATTCAAGGGAATGCCCAGCGTTTTAACAAGACCCTTGAAGGCCCGGGAATAAAAGCTGAATTGTCATCCAGGGGTTTGACTTCGGTAACCTCACCCGACGATAAATACACAGCTAATATTATCAGGGGAACATGGGGACGCCCAGTGGTTAATTACCGTGTGGGAGAGGGTGACTGGCTTGATCTGTATATGGGTGAGACAAGGGTGAATGATTCATCAGGGATAGTTACATACACTGATTATATTCCCGGTATGCCGATGGAGATGGACCAGCGATTTTATCTTGACGGTAGAAGTATTGTCTGGGAGATAGAGATTATCAATAAACTGGAGTACCCTGTGGTGATAGGCGATCTTGGTATTCCGCTTCCCTGGCAAAGGCCGCAGGGGGCAGATCCTGAAAGTATATTCGAGCGTGGTTTTACAAAGCACCATTTTATTGCCGGAGATGGCTCGTTTATTTATTTTACGAGACCTTCGGGTAATCCTCCTTTTCTTATGATAACCTCAAATCCCGGGACGAAGCTGGAGTATTTTGATACATCAACCGATTATACTGCCTATATCCATTCGGGACTTGCAGGAAGCAGGAAGAGCGGAAACTGGCGACAGGAACATACGTATCTTACACTTGAACCTGCAGGTAAAGAAGGAGACAGGATCTCATACGGATTCAAAATCGAATGGGCAGGATCATGGGATGGACTGCGCGACATACTCTACCGTAACGGTTTACTGGATATAAGGGTTGTTCCGGGGATGACAGTTCCCAATGACCTGGTGGCAAAATTTTCACTAAGGTCAAAAACAAATATTTCAGATATTTCAGCTGAATTTCCTGATGAGACAGATATAAAATTCCTTGGAAAGGACAAGCTCGATAATTATATATACAGTGTTGAATTCGGGAAACTGGGAGAGAATATGCTCACAGTTCATCACGGTAACGGAGAAAAGACCATACTGGAATTCTTCTCGTGTGAAGACCTTGAAACACTCTTCAGGAAAAGAGCATCATTTATAGTAAACAGTCAGCAGCACAAGGTGCCTGGGAAATGGTACGATGGTCTCTACTCTATATATGATATGAAGAATTCAGTATTGAGGGGACCTGATAATACTGATGGGTACGATTACTGGTGGGGATATGTTCTGGCAAGTGATGACCCGGCATTATGTAAAGCGCCTTATGTAGCGGCAAAAAATATCTATTATCCCGATCCTCATGAAATAGAATCGGTTGAGTATTACCTCGAAAAATTTGTCTGGGGAGGACTGCAAAGGCGCGATGATGAGTCCCCGTATCCCTATGGAATATATGGTACCCCAAACTGGATGGTAAACAGGGATCCGCTGCTGAGAGCAGGTGTTAAGAACAGGAACCTTGATAAAATGAATATATGGCGGTCGTATGATTACCCCCATATTATTATGCTTTATTACTCAATGTACAGGGTGGCTGAGATGTATCCACAGATGGTTAAGTATCTCGATGCCGATGGCTATCTTGAAAGAGCCTGGCAGACAGCTAAGGCATACTTTACATATCCGTATGAAATACTGCCATGGTACGATACATATAAGTGGGGCTGTTACAATGAGGTGGTAATTGAAGACCTGATCGCGTCACTTGAAAATAGAGGGAGAACGAAGGAAGCAGCCTGGCTGAGGAATGAATATGAAAAGAAGGTGAAGTACTTTATCTATGATGATAAATATCCTTACAGATCGGAATACAGTATCGATCGCACAGCCTTTGAATCGTCATATGCATTTGCACGGTATGGTGTACTGAATAACATGAAGCCCGATACTAACCTGTGGTGGGATGTGAAGCTCAACAAATGGTGGTCGCATCCGTCGGTTAGCAAGACTGACGCCCGTGCTTTTATGGACAGGCAGAATATGGCAGGACTGGCAGTGAGGGGATGGCTTGAAGCAAAATACTTCCTGCTTGGATCTGATTTTACAACAAGCTCCGACGGGCACTGCCTGAGTTATATGGCTAAAATGGGAGGATGGTCAATTCTTGATTACGGGCTCAGGTTTGCGGATAATCCATATGACTGGCTGCAACTTGGATATGCATCGTACCTGAGCTCATGGGCACTGATGAATACAGGTACTCCTGAATCAAATTATGGATTCTGGGCCCCGGGAAAACAGAATGACGGAGCCATGGGATGGGCTTTCATGTCGGCTAAATCGGGTATGGCATGGA
>JBJKPH010000300.1:0-7288 GCA_046706585.1 Bacteroidales bacterium
GGTGTTAACACCATACATTATCTCGTGAGCTGCAATCTTCTTTTCAAGCATGGCCCTGCAATCATTAATCCGCTTGCGGGCATCAGGGTGCAACTCAACCTTTTGTCCGTGACGGGCTACATTTACAACATCCTCGATGGTGAGCCCCGATCCTTTTATAATAAGTTTTTCCATAATATTGTTTCTAAGATTTCCGTATTTGTAAAATAATTTTCACCGGCATTCAGGGAAACGCCGTGAGGCTGACTACCTCTATGGTTATGGTGATTATATCCCTGCGGGGATCAGCACAGTCCTGTGCGATTGACACTTATCTTGTATTCAAGAGTCCAGTTTCTCATATCAGGCTACATGAATGTAACGATAAAATTAGGAACAATTATCAAGACAACCAATATTATTTATCATGACCCTCTGCCTTTGAAAGGATCATTACTATTATCACTTATCCATGCCTGCTGTATTCCCGTGTGCCTGACTTTTCATCATAGCCAGGTTCCATTATGACCCTGTATTCCATAAAAACCAGTTTCATGATGAGTATAAGTCCGGCCAGTGCAAATTTCTGTGCAGGTTGTTTGGTAGGTGATCCCGCAAAATAGAGGAAGGCATAAGGTAATACGCTGCCCTGGAGTATAATGTGGTAAAGAATGGCCATAAACCTGTGACCTTCATGAAAAAGCTCGTTCAGTTTGGCTACAACAAAGAGCCACAGGCTTCCGAATACGATAATCCCCCCGAGCGAATGCAACGAGTTTATACGATCACATGGCAGAAGCAAAAAAAGGTACCCTGCACTGCAGGCCTTGAGAAGAAACTGGTAGAACTTTCCGGGGATGATCCTGCCTGCCCTGAATGCAAGGGTCGAGTTCAGAAGGTTGCCGGCAACGTATACAAGAAATGAAATTGTATTTCCGCTGCCGTCAGGAGTGTTCAGCATGCCAAGGTAGCTATAGGCATAGTTCCAGAGTGAAAACTTTTCACCGTAAGCCAGTACTCCTGCAACGAATACAATAAGAGTACTTGCAACCAGCCAGTTAGTAAGCCTGGTAAGATTATGGTAAACAATAATCTTTTCAGTATCGGTGGTTATTGTTCCATCTGCCATTTTAGTAATATTCACACCTCCTGACAATCTAAGTTACGAAATTATGGCCCTGAAGTCAACCTGTTCTTTATCAATCCGGATCATTCACTGTTACATTACCCCGCCCTTCATGTTATCATATTTTTAATCCTGATGATATCTGTTCTGATCATGAATTATCTCCTGTTTTATATTTGACATATGTTACATTATATGTATATTGATTTCATTAATACGATAAACCATTAAACACTACTAACCTGTAACATCATGGACACGGAAGGGATCAATTACTATATCGAGGCAGGCAAAAGGTCTGCAGAATGGCACAGGCAACAGCTGGCAGAGATCAGAAAATGCAGGTTCGACACTATTGCCGTTCATGGAGTATATTCGCTTCAGGAAGCTCTCGATTTTAACCAGGGTTCAACAATCGAGCCTGTTTATATGTCGGCATCCCAGGCTTTCCGCGATTCCGACGAAATGGAAGCCTCTCTGAGCTACCAGATACCGGGCTGGGTATATTCAAGGATAGCCAATCCGTCGATGTTCTTCCTCGAAGGGGTGCTGGCACTGCTTGAGACATACGGTACCGGTATTGAGGCCAGCTGCTGTGCCACTTCATCAGGGATGTCAGCTATATACAGTGCCTGCGAACCATTCCTTGTGGCCGGAAAGGAGAATGAAAAAATGAATTTCGTCGCCACATGCCAGGTGTACGGAGGGACATTCCAGCAGTTTGCAGTAAGAAAGGGACAGGAAAGGAATATAGAATGGCGAAAAGTGATCCATTCAAATGATATCAGCGAATGGGAATCACTGATAGATGATAACACAAGGTTTCTTTACGGTGAGATGCCGAGCAATCCGGGACAGGCATTTTTCGACCTTGAAAAAGTTGCCGAACTGGCTCATAAATACAACCTTCCCCTCATTATTGATTCAACGGTAGCTACTCCTGCACTGCTCAGACCTATTGCTCATGGTGCCGATATAGTTGTTCAGTCAGTCACCAAGACACTTACTACCAGTGGTTTCGGTATTTCGGGAGCTGTAATTGCAAGAAAGAATCTTACATCCAGGATCGATAATTCCGCAATGAAAGAGGATTTCGGAATGTATATTAAGGCCCTGCCTAACCGCGATAACGGTCCGAATATATCACCAATGAACGCCATACTGGCGATCAATGATATTCGAACGCTGAGATCGAAGGTTGACGTGATGAGCAGAAGCACCATGGCAGTTGCAAAATTCCTTGAGGGACATAAAAATGTTGAACAGGTCGATTACCTTGGTCTGGAGTCTCACCCTCTTCACCAGTTGGCTAAGAAATACCTCCTGCTTGTCGACTCTGAGTATGACGACCTGTACAATGAAAAAGTGAACAGGTATGGTCACCTTATGTCTTTCAGGATCAAAGGAGGGGCCAGGGCTACACGTGATGTATTCGATGCCTTCGGCAGAATATACCGGGCAACCGATCTTGGTCGTATTAAATCTGTTGCAACAATACCTGCGATCTCTACACACCAGCAGCAGGGAGAGGAAGGAAGAATGTTGGCCGATATTCCCCCTAACCTTATCCGACTATGCGTGGGAGCCGAGCATCCCGATGATGTAATAGCCGATATTGACAGGGCTCTGGGAGTGCTCGACGGTAAAAAAGTGAAATTTTCGGCACCTGATTATTCGGCTGGCGGTGCTTCTTCGGCCAGGCTCAGAAAATAGAGAATATTGATGATATTTTGATTGCGGAATGAATAAACTGAAATTCTATTCTACTAACAGGAATGCCCCGGAAGTAGCATTCAGTGAGGCGATGCTGAGAGGACAGGCTCCGGACAGGGGGCTATATCTGCCTGCATGGATCCCGAAGCTTTCCCCCCGGGAAACCGGACGTTTTTCCGGAATGGAGTACCACGAAATAGCTTCGGAGATAATAGGTAAGTTCACTGAAGGTGAGATTGCACGCACTGACCTCTCGAAAATGACCAGGGATGCCTATAATTTTGAAGTACCGCTTGAAAATATTTATGACAATAACTGGATCATGAGGCTTGACCGGGGACCAACAGCCTCATTTAAGGATTTTGCAGGGCGAATGATGGGAAGAATGATGAAGTATTTTAATGACAGGCGAAAGGGACGCCTCCTGATCCTTACTGCTACATCGGGTGATACGGGCAGTGCCGTGGCAAATGCTTTCCATAACCTTGAAAATATAGAGGTGGTCGTGCTCTTCCCCGAAAATGAGGTCTCAGCAAGACAGAGGAAGCAGATGACAACCCTCGGTGGAAATACCAGGATAATATCGGTAAAAGGTAAATTTGACGATTGCCAGGCCCTGGTGAAAAAGGCTTTTAACGATCCCGGCCTGCAGGAGATGAACCTCTCATCGGCCAATTCCATTAATATTGGCAGGCTTATACCCCAGATAGTATATTATTTCTATGCATGGTCAAGGCTCAGGGCCGCAAATGGCGATGATACCATCATTTTCTCAATACCGTCGGGTAACTTCGGGGATATGATGGGCGGAACGATAGCAGGGAGAATGGGTCTCCCGGTGGAGAAATTTATTATTGCGGTAAACGGTAATGATGAATTTCCAAGGTTTTTACATTCAGGTGTTTATAAAAAAATTGATCCCTCAGTGAACTGCCTGTCAAGCGCTATGAATGTAGGCCATCCCAGCAACCTGGCCAGACTGGTCGATATGTACGGAGGAAATATGGACGAGAAAGGGAACATTTCACGTATGCCTGATATGGATGCAATGCAAAACGATATTTTTGCCCTGTCGGTTTCTGATTCTGAGACAAAGGCGACGATAAAGGAGATATGGGATAATTATGGAGTGATCCTTGAGCCCCATGGTGCAGTTGGCTGGAAAGGGATATCGGAATATCTCGGTATGACAGATCCAGTGGCAGAACGGTTATCAGTAACACTGGAAACTGCTCACCCGGCAAAATTCCCTGAAGAAATTGAAAAACTGACAGGTGTTAACCCTGAACTGCCTCCCGCCCTCGACGGTCTTGAAGATAAAAAAGAGTATTGCTCATTCATGGATAATAATTACATGGAATTTAAAGAAATGCTTAAAAGCAACTATTAATAGCTGAACGCCGTAAGGCTCTGCCTATAGCAAAAGAATGAAATATATAATAATACTTGGCGATGGAATGTCCGATTACCCGGTTCCGGATCTGGGAGGACTTACTCCCCTGATGGCTGCACATAAGCCATCGGTTGATGAGCTTTGTCGCACCGGAAGGACAGGGAGGCTGGTAACCGTCCCGCCGGATATGCCTCCGGGAAGTGAAGTGGCAAACATGGGGGTTCTGGGGTATGATGTAAAAAAAGTGTATGAGGGAAGGGGAGTGCTTGAAGCAGCAAGTATGGGCGTAAACCTTTCTGATGATGATCTGGCACTCAGGTGTAACCTTGTTTGCATAGAGAAGGACATCCTGAAAAACCACTCTGCCGGGCATATCAGCAGTGATGAATCGCACAGCCTGATAAAGTTCCTGTCAGATAATCTTGATGTCCCGGGAATTAAGTTGTACCCCGGAGTAAGCTACAGGCATCTCATGGTGGTGCCTGGTGGAAGCAGTGATATTACTTGTACACCTCCTCATGATGTGCCAGGAACACCCTTCAGGGATGTGATGGTGAAGGCCGGAAATGGCGGTAGAGAAACAGCAGACATGCTCAACAGGCTTATCATAAGATCACAGGAATTACTTAGTAACCACCCTGTGAATATAAAGAGAATGGTAGAAGGAAAAGATCCTGCAAACTCCATATGGCCCTGGTCACCCGGGCACAGGCCACGGATGAAAACATTGTATGAATTGTATGGTATTACAGGGGCAATGATATCTGCTGTTGACCTGCTCTATGGCATTGGTGCATATGCCGGCATGAAAGCAATTAAAGTTGAGGGTTCTACAGGCCTTTATAATACCAATTATGAAGGTAAGGCAAAGGCTGCTGTCGATGCGCTTAAAGATGTCGACCTTGTATACCTCCATATCGAAGCAAGTGATGAGGCCGGTCACGAAGGTGATTTTGAATTGAAAAAACGTACGATCGAATACCTCGATTCAAGGGTGATAAAGTATATATTGGAAAAGACAGCCGGTATGAATGATGAAGTGGCCCTGGCTTTGCTGCCCGATCATCCAACACCTTGCAGTATACGTACACATACACACGACCCCGTTCCTTTTATCATCAGACGCCCCGGTGAAGAGCCCGACGGAGTGAATACTTATAACGAGGAGTCGGTGAAGAACGGTTTCTATGGCCTTATCGAAGGCAATGCCTTTATCAGGACCCTGCTGAAAGGGATGTAGGTATGGGCTATGTACTATGGGCTATGGTCTATGGGCTATGGGCTATGGTCTATGGTCTATGGTCTATGGGCTATGTACTATGTACTATGGTCTATGGTCTATGTACTATGTTAAATGTTATATGTGTTTTTGCCCTGAAGAATTTTCCTATATTAGCATCTTATCAAAAATTCTGATAAAACCCGACCTATGAAAAAAACTGCATTGTTACTCATGATCCTGCTTGCGATAGCTGCCTGCAGCAGGAACAAAAGCGTCGATCCTGAAAGGCAATGGCCGTCATACCGTGGATACTATGCCCGAGGATACCTCGATGATGCTAACCTGCCCGATACCTTTAACGGTGAGAATATGACCAGTATAAAGTGGGAAACTGCTATTCCCGGCCTTGCACTTTCAAGCCCGGTCGTTTGGGGCGACAGGGTGTTTATTACATCAGCGATAGGCAGGGGTGATAGTTCGGGACTAAGGACCACACTTACAGGCGATGTCACACCTGTTGAAAATAATCCGGAACATGAATGGAAAGTTTATTGTATTGACCGCAGAAGCGGGAAGATAATATGGGATAGAACATCATGCAAAGGGATTCCTGCGATGCACCGCCATCCGATGTCAACCCATGCCAACACTACAATTGCAACCGACGGCGAACATGTGGTTGCATTTTTCGGATCTGAGGGACTCTATTGTTATGATATTTATGGCAACCTTCTGTGGGATAAGAATTTCGGTGTACTGAAATCGGTTTTTTTCGTGGCTGAGAATGCAGAATGGGAATTTGCCAGTTCGCCGATAATCCATAAGGGGAGGGTTATAGTACAGGTCGATGTTCTGGATAACTCATTTGTTGCTGCCCTTGATGTAAATTCAGGTGAGGAGCTATGGCGTACGCCACGTGATGAATACCCGGGATGGTCGACACCTAATATTTACTCATATGACGGGAAAGATTACGTAGCTCTTAACGGATATAAGAACAGGGGAGGATATGATTTCCTTACAGGTGTCGAAAGATGGAATATGTCAGGTGGAGGTGATATTCCTGTACCAACACCTTTGGTTTCAGGAGACCTTATATATTTCAACAGTGCCCATGGAAGGTTTTCGCCGGTAATGGCTGTCAGAAATGATGCCATCGGCGATATAACACTGGCTGATAACGACACTACCAACGCCGGCATTAAATGGAGTTATCCAAGGGGAGGATCATACCTGCAGACAATGTTGCTCTACAGGGGTCTGCTATATAATCTCCAGTTCAACGGAGTGCTGGTTTGTATGGATGCCCTTACAGGTAAGACCATCTACCGGGAAAAGATAGGTAAGGCTGATAATTTCCTGGCATCACCTGTTGCATCAGACGGAATTATATTCCTTGTCGATGTGAAGGGAACGGTATACAGGCTGGTTGCCGGACCTGAATTCAATATACAGTCAGAGGACCACCTCGGCGAGGTGATGATGACTACTCCTGCAATAACTGATGGGATGATATTATTCAGAACTGAACATAATCTGGTTGCTGTGTCCGGAAAATGAAGATCATGAGAAAAAATATATTTATCATTCTGCTGGGTTTTTTATCAGCCACGCTCATTATGTGCCAGGACAGGTCGGTACAGGCTGACAGTCAGTGGCCCGGTTATCGTGGCTATTATACACGGGGTTACCTCGATAATATGAACTTGCCTGATTCATGGGACATCACCACTTCAGAAAATATTTTATGGGAGGCAGAAATTCCGGGACTGGCACTGTCAAGCCCGGTTGTCTGGGGTAACAGATTATTTCTTACAACAGCCGTTAGCATGGCCGATAGTGCAGGTATCAGGAC
>JBJKPH010000301.1:0-4522 GCA_046706585.1 Bacteroidales bacterium
TTAGGATACATTCTTTCCCAGCCTCTGGGGAGGGTAGTGCCATGGAAAATAACCATAAGACCGTATTCATTGGCATCAGAAAGAATATCTTCGTACAGCTTCATGGTTTCTTGTTTATCGCCACCAAAAAAGTCTACCTTAATTCCTTTAACACCAGCTACTTTTAACCATTTCATTTCTTTCTTTCGGGCAATACTGTTATCCATCTTATTTTTTGGCCCCTGTGGCTCGTCATTCCAGTACCCATTGGAATTGTACCATAGGAAAACATTAACACCTTTTGATTTTGCATAGTCAATCAGGTCCTCCATCCGTTGATAACCAATATTAGTATCCCAATTAATATCTATCAGGACATATTCATACCCCATTTCAGAAGCAAGATCAATATAGGTTACCTGGTCGTCATAATTAATACTTCTTCTTTGCCACATGATCCAACTCCAGGTTGAGCGTCCGTATTTATAGTCCTGTGAAGGTTCATATAGAGGCTCAACCAGGTCAAATGGTATAGTTGTTTCCACGATAGGTTTAAGATCATCGGCAACAGTTATTGTTCGCCATGGAGTTGATCCCGGCAGGGCAATTGCCGGAGTTGCACTCCCGATCCCGTTGTTTTCTTCAGAATTTGGATACGTAATTTTATAAACGCCATCTTTTGTTCCTTCGCTAAGATGTGAACCACAATACATACTGCTTACACCAGTCTCTGAAACCAGCACCCAACCGGTTTGTCCAACATGAAAAAGCGAAGGGAAGGTATATCCCTCTCCGTATTTTGAAGGGGTTCCAACAGGTTCATCAAGCACATATTCTTCCTGATAAGCTGGTTTGCTTCGTTTCGAACCGGTACCAGGTATGCCCTGCGGAGTAATAAATGCGGTTGTGTTATCCGGAAAATTAAATCCTGTCGTTTCGCTTTTAATTACACAGCAAGTTGTTCCACCATATTGTAACAGGTTGTACCTGAAACCAATATTGTTGTTGCTGACTCTGAAAACGACCTCAATATTCTTATCTTCTTTATTTGTCAGGATCACCTTCAATTCATTTGCATAATATTCTATATGAGACTGTTTAATTTTATCCTGTTCATACTTCTTCTTTATTGTGTTCTGCTCAACAGATGATATTCGCATCTCTTTACTGAAATCTCCGATGTCTGTCGTTAATCCAAAAGGAGAGTTTTCGAGCATAATCACTCCTTTATATTTCACGGTATAGAATGGGATGGCATCTTCTATTGAGATAAATAAACTCAGATCTCCATCAGGGCTGCTCACAGTTTGCTGTTGTGATTTTACAGTGGTTGCAAAGAGAGACAGGATCAAAATAGTGAAATACTTTACCATGATTTTTACAGTTTGTTTATTAAGTCCTCATTCGTCACGAAGCCTCCCATTAAGCCATACAGCCATTTCTCCTCTTCCGCGATGTGCCCATGCATAATAAGGTATCGCCGTAAAGTCTTTTTCATAGATTACCGGACTGCCATTTTGTGAACGGTTACTGCCACTGGCTTTTCCCGTGATCACAGTCACTCCTCCGAGCAGATCTGACCTGTATTCAGAAACTAATGTAGTATTTTCATCAATGATAATATCGGAGACACGTTTATCTTCATAATCAGGCCATTCGGCACAATAGACAAAAGGTCCGCGCTGGAGTGCTATTTTGTCTTTATTCGTTACCAAATCAGGATGTGATTTAATTCGTCTTATTTCCACAGGTATTTCCAATTCGACTAAGTCTCCCTCGTTCCACTTCCTGTTGATAATGACATAACCTTTCTCTGTCGTAAGGGGGAAAGCTTCACCATTCACCATTAAAGCAGGCTGTTCACCCGCCTCATCTGTATAGGTATATAGATCGCCCGGTACAGGTGAGTCTGTCGACCATCCGGGTATCCTGATGTGCAAATTGAAGTCAAGCGGTTTTGGAATGGTAAACTCCAGTTTTACATTACCATTCCACGGGAAGCCGCTTACCTGGTTTATGCCCACTTCTTGATTGTGGAGATTAATTGTAGTCTCACTGCTTACAAATAGATTAACATAAATATCATTCTTATCGAATGCATAAATGTAACCCGGGACCTGTGGTATTAACCTGACAATATTTGTTGGGCAGCATGACCAGGTAAACCATTCCTCACGTTCATCCCTGCCATTGGATTCAAGGCGGTTCGTATAGAAGAACCGGTTCCCATCCAGGGAGACACCTGACAGTACATTATTATATAGTGCACGTTCCATTATGTCTATATACTTTGCATCACCATGTAACAGGAACATCCTGTGATTCCAGAATACATTGGCAACCGCGGCACAGGTCTCACAATAGGCTCCCCGGTTTGGCAGATCATATGGAGCCCCAAAGCCCTCATTACTTCCCCTGGATCCAGCTCCACCTATGATATATAGTTTTTTGCCTGTAAAATCTTCCCAGATCCGGTCAATGACTTTAATATAGGTGCTGTCATTGGTTAATGCTGCAATATCAGCCATTCCTGCATACATGTATAGCGCTCTTACAGCATGGCCAACAGCCTCAGTTTGTTCAGCGACAGGTTCATGGGACTGATTGTAGGTGCTCTTTTGAGCGCTGTACCTTACGGGAGGTTTCCCGACACTGTCGACACCCCTTGTATTAAGAAAAAACCTTGCCTGGTCCAGATATCTTTTGTCGCCTGTTGCACGGTATAATTTTGAAAGGCCGATACTTATTTCCTGGTGTCCCGGGTATGTTTCAAATTTCCCGGGACCCAGTTCATCAATCACAAGGTCGGCATTTTTTATCGCAATATTCAGAAGGTTTCTTTTACCGGTAAGCTGATAATGGGCAACTGCAGCTTCATAGAGCAAACCCATATTGTATAGTTCATGGGTTGAGACATGAGTCTTAACCCATCTTACATGTCCGATTCGCGGACGCTTGTATATGTATCCATCATCTTCCTGTGCCATTCCGATAAGCCAGATGATCGAATCAAGATAGTTTTGCAGCCCGGGATCAGGGAATGTCCGGAGGGAATAGGAAACTCCTTCAACAACTTTGAATACATCCATAAACCGGTCGGCAAAACGTTCGTCATCACCCAGTCTCCCATCATTAATAATCTTACCCAGTGTAACAGGAATCGTTATATCGTTATTGGTTTTCATCCTTTTTGCCCAGAAATCGTCTTTTATTACGACATCATTAAAAGGAACTGCCGTTATCGGGTAATCATAATTTGTTTTTGGCCTGTTACATCCGGCAATTATGATAAGTATGCCTGTCATAAAACAGGCAGTCCTGAATATTGAGTTTATTTTCATGTCCGATATTTTGATTAGTATGAGGATAAAATACTTATTTCCAGGTGTATTTCGATTACATCATATTTCCTTTTGCCCTCCGCTTTGTGTTCTCCGCATTTCAACTCCCATGGGTTGCTTTTCCCTTGTGGACTCCTTATCCCACTGGTTTCACCCGTGGCTACTGTATTTTAACCACTCCGTGGTTTATTTTCTCCCGGGAATCCCGCCAGTCGCTTATCACTTGTTGTGATTCGGAAATTAACCGATCGATCCATTCTTTCTGGGCTGGTGTCGGCTCATCAGAATTCTTCCCCACCTGGTTCAGTAACCATCTCATTCTTGGCAACAGATTCAGTCCATCAGGTGTCATCCTGAGTGGAGTTATTCTCCTGCTTATCTCATCTATTCTTCTTTCATTCCTGTCTGATAGTCTGCTTTTATCTGAATTTTGTACACTGCTCTTCAGGGCTGTAATTTCATCAAGTATATCATTTAAATAATTCATATTGGCAGCCAGCCTGGTAACATAATCAAAGCATATCTCAGTCTTCTCTATACTTATGTCAACCCGGGGATCCTTCATGACTGTAAAATTTCTGCTGTCGAATACAGTTTCTTTGTTTCTCAGTATTACAGTATAATTCCCGGGAGGGACTTTCAGACTGCGTGCATACCTGTCCCTTGATATTTGGTTATCTGATAGGGCCAGGTCAACTCCCAGGTTCCAGTTTGCCCTGTTTATCCCGTTTCTTCCTGTTATATCGATACTCCAGAATCTCTTCCCTGTTTCATCCTGGAATAATAATTCGAGGTTACCAGGAGAATACCCTTCCGGGATATAGTAATCTGTCAGAACCCCGTAAGGGGGATTCGGGGCTATATATATTTCATCTCCCTGTCGAGACCGGTCACTTGCTGGAATATAACGATAAGCGTTCTTGACATTAATTATTGCAGGCTCCTCTTTATTGATCCCGTCGATATGCCTCATCCATGAGATATCATCCAGGACATATAAGCCTCTTCCATGAGTTGCTATTATCAGGTCATTCTCCCTGGGATGGATCTTTATCTCCCTGACAGGCAACTCCGGTATACCTACATTAAGGGAATACCAGTACATTCCCCTGTTTCTCGAAAAATAGATGCCTCTCTCAGTCCCGGCAAACAGGAGGTCAGGATCATCCCTGTCTTCTGTGACACAATGGACATAACCTGTC
>JBJKPH010000302.1:0-5658 GCA_046706585.1 Bacteroidales bacterium
GGGTTAAATTCCCTTCCGATCAGAAAGAGGATAAATCTGATAGTAGTGTCGGATCATGGTATGGCTGAGATAAGTGCCGACAGAGTGGTTAATTTAAATGATCATATCCCTGAGGGGATCGTGGCAAACTACTGGGGCGGAAACCCTGTGTACCTGGTAGAGCCTGAGACCGGTTTGTCTGATTCGCTGGTGTCGGTACTTTCAAACGTGCAGGGGATAAAGGTTTTTACAAAGAACACCCTGCCTGAACGTTACCATTACGGAACCAATCCCAGAATTCCTGATGTTATTGTTGAGGCTGACAGCAGCTGGAGCGTTATATGGACATCAAGACCCGGTTACCGTCTGCGTGGCAAAGGTGCCCATGGATATGATCCTGCCAATACTGACATGCAGGGTATCTTTTATGCTATGGGACCTTCATTTAAGAAGGGTGTCAGGATCGGTTCGGCGAATAATACGGATATTTATAATCTGAAATGTAATATATTGAAAATTGATCCGGCACCCAATGTCGGTAATATGGATCTGAGTAATCAGACACTGATAAAATAAGTATTATTATGGATCAAAAAAGACTATCCTTTCTCGACAGGTATCTTACACTGTGGATTTTCCTGGCAATGTTTGCAGGAGTGTTCTCGGGATACCTTTTCCCTGCCATCTCAGGATTATGGGACCGGCTGAGTTTTGGTACAACCAACCTGCCTATCGCCATAGGGTTAATAGTGATGATGTACCCTCCTCTTGCGAAGGTGAAGTACGAAGAACTTCCCAGGGTATTCCGGAACACCAGGGTCCTTACCCTGTCACTGGTCCAGAACTGGATTATCGGGCCAATATTAATGTTCGTGCTGGCTATAATATTTCTTCGTGGTTACCCCGAATATATGGCCGGGCTGATAATGATCGGACTGGCAAGGTGTATTGCCATGGTTATAGTGTGGAACGACCTTGCAAAAGGCGATCCGGAATATGCTGCAGGCCTGGTGGCCTTTAATTCCATATTTCAGGTCCTCTTTTTCTCATTATATGCATATATTTTTATTACCCTGGTTCCGGGCTGGTTCGGTATCAGTACCTTCGAAGTCAATATCACCATATGGCAGATTGCCAAAAGTGTTTTCATTTATCTTGGCATTCCTTTTATTGCAGGATTCCTTACACGGTTTATCCTGATACGGATAAGGACAAAGGAATGGTACCATTCACGGTTCGTTCCGGTTATCAGTCCGCTTACACTTGTGGCACTGCTCTTCACAATATTTGTGATGTTCTCGCTTAAAGGGGAATATATTGTCAGGATACCTTTTGATGTACTGAGGATTGCCATTCCGCTGGTAATATATTTTGTTGTAATGTTCCTCGTATCCTTTTTTATGGGGAAAAAGATCGGGGCAGGGTATTCTCAGACAGCTACAATATCATTCACTGCGGCAAGCAATAATTTTGAACTGGCCATAGCTGTTGCTGTAGCCGTATTCGGAATAAATTCGGGCGAAGCTTTCGCGGCAGTTATTGGACCACTTGTTGAGGTCCCTGTACTTATTTCACTTGTAAATGTGGCCCTCTGGCTCAGAAAAAGATTCTTTTCAGAATAAATGTGTGGCAATATTATTGACTCTTTACATGGTAATTTGTACATTGTAGCAAATTCAGCGGCGTAACTTCTTTTATTGCGTCAGGAACCTTTGATTTATTTTACTACTTTATTCATACCAATACTACTAAGAAATGAAACGATCACTTATCGAGGTAATTCTTTTATCTTTATTAATGGTATCCTGCGCTGATAAAAGCACAGTGATCGAAAAACCAAATGTTCTTTTTGTTGCCCTGGACGACCTTAATGACTGGACCGGCTATATGGGCGGTCATCCACAGGGCAGAACTCCGAATATCGACAAGTTTGCCAATAATTCGGTTTATTTTACGCATGCCTATTGTTCGAACCCGGCCTGCAACCCGTCGCGTACTTCTATTATGACCGGCTATTCACCGCATACATCAGGTGTATATTCAAATTATCAGGACTGGCGGGAAGTGATACCCGAACGTACTACAATTGGTGAATACTTCCGTGATAACGGGTATTATTCGGCTGGTGCCGGTAAGATATTCCACTATTCGATGATCGATTCAGCCTGCTGGGATGAATACTGGCCTTCTCAGAGGAACAATATGCCCAGGGATTATATGCCTAAAAGGAGTCCGGAAGGAACAGTCAATATGCCTGTATTCGAAGATATGTACAAGGCGTTTGACTGGGATGCCCTCGACATACCTGATTCATTGATGGGTGATTATAAAAGTGTAAGATGGGTATCTCAGAACCTGCAGCGTGAGCATGACAAGCCATTCTTTCTTGCCTGCGGTATTTACCGTCCTCATTTACCATGGTATGTGCCCGAAAAGTACTTTAATCAATACCCTCTCGATTCTGTACAGCTACCGCTTGTTTTGCAGAATGACCTTGACGATGTAAGTGACCGTGCCAGGGATATAGCCCATCGTGCCGGTAATTATCATAAACATGTTACTGAAGCTGGTTTGTGGAAAGATGCCGTTCGCGGGTATCTGGCTTCGATAAACTTTGCTGATGCCATGTTCGGCATGTTGATGGATAACCTGGCAAAGAGTCCGTACGCCGATAATACCATCGTTGTTTTATGGTCTGATCATGGATGGCAACTGGGAGAGAAGGAGCACTGGAGAAAATTCGCATTATGGGAAAATGTTGTAAGAACAAACCTGATCATTTATGTTCCTGAAAATCTCAAAGGATTCATAAACCCGCCTGACAGGGGTGCCTGTGACAGGGTTGTGTCGTTGCAGGATATTTATCCCACACTCGTTGATCTCTGCGGTTTGCCGCAGCGTGACGATATCGATGGGAGAAGCCTTGTTCCGCTGCTTAAGGACAAGAGTACTGAATGGGATTACCCGGCAATCACATCATATGATTTCGGAGAGTTCTCGATAAGAAACGAAAGATGGCGTTATACAATATATATTGACGGATCAGAAGAACTGTATGATCATGACAATGATCCTGAAGAATGGTATAATCTTGCGGAAAAGGAAGGCTACGGGGATGTGCTTCAGAAAATGAGGTCTTATATTCCTGCCAATCCTGCACCACTTATCAAGACCAGTCTGAAATTATTACCGTATCAGACACCTCCTTTTGCATCGAAAGAGGAGTACCAGTACTGGCTTGATAATGATAAGAGCTACCCAAAACTGATCGAGAAATACTGGAATAAATAATATTTCCATTGTTTTTGGTCAGTTACTGAACCTTTAGTATATTTGCACTCACATTGCGGGGTGGAGCAGTGGCAGCTCGTTGGGCTCATAACCCAAAGGTCGGAGGTTCGAATCCTCCCTCCGCTACATTGAAAGAGCCTCGGTGCGAATGCACCGGGGCTTTATTTTTTTCAGCCCGAAGGCCGCTTGCGAGCCTGAGGGATGAAAAAATAAAGCCCAACGCCACGAAATATCGTGGCGAGGCTCTTTCAATGTTAAGTACCCCTTAGAGGATCACGCGACCAGAGTCCGCCGCCGCCGGAGAGTATGGCGGGCAAAGGGTGCGTAATCCTCAAAATCTCCTGTTGGTCCAGATTGCAAATCCGTCCCATAACGAGATGGGGCGAGGATAACGAGCTTCGTCCTCCGTAGCTTTCATCGAAGGAGGGCGCAGCGAGTAATCCTCTGAAATTCATACTGGACTGAGCTTGATGGAGAGATTTTCTTTTCTACCCGAACGCCTGTTTTCTCCCTAAATAAACTTCCGAAGTAAACCGATAGCATACAGAGGAATATTAATAAATTTTTCTGACTGGATAAGATTTCGGGGAGATGTTCTTAATACTATGTCAGGATTATATTTGATGGAATAACTCTGCAGGCTCTTTGTATTTCTACTCGTTCCGCTTTTTACTTCGAGAGGATAGATCTTATTTTTTGACTCCAGAATAAAGTCAACCTCTGCGTCACTTTTAGAAGTCCAGTAAAACAATTGAATCTGCCCGGAAGAAGCGAGTTCCTGTGCAATAAAATTCTCAATAAATGCACCATTAAATTCCTTAAACAGAGTATCCGGGAGTACAATCTGATTTGATGAGATGTTCAATTTCGCTGCCAGGAGACCAACATCATTCATATAGACTTTGAATTTAGAGAAATCTGCATAAGTTGATAAAGGTATTTTCGGAGTTTCAATATTATATGCCAGATGGACCAATCCGGCTTTTCGCAGCCATTCAATAGTCTGCTCATACATATTTGTCCGTGCATTCTTTTTAATATCACTGTATTTGAATTTCTTGTTTTCTTTAGCTAATTGTCCGGGAATTGAATTCCAGAATTCAGATGTTTTTATTGCTTGATTTTTTTCAGTGTATTTCGAAAAATCTCTTTCATAGGCTGTCAGAATATCTTTTTGGATTGATCTCGCATTAGCAATATCGCGGTTTTCCAGATAATTGTTTATTACTTCCGGCATCCCGCCAAGAAACAGGTACAATTTCAAATGATATAACATTTTTTCGTGAATCGCATCCGGAAAAGGAATAACAGCATCAATTGAGTTCAGTTTTTCAATGAACAGATCTTCACCGGCAGCGAGTAAATATTCAGTAAAGGACATTGGGAAAAGCGATAGAAAATTGACTTTCCCAACCGGAAAACTGCTGCCTGTTCCAATACTTACTCCAAGCAAAGAACCTGCAGCAATTACATGAAATTCAGGCGCTTTTTCATTGAAATACTTTAGACTTGTAAGAACCCTGGGAGCAATCTGTATTTCATCAAAAAATAACAAGCTATCTTCTGAATCTATTTTCTCTCCGATATACAAACTTATGTCGTTTATAAGTTTATCAGGATCCAGGGAGGCGTTAAAAAGAGTAGATAGATTTTTATCTTGTTCAAAATTGAGATAATAAAGATTTTTATATTCATTCTTCCCGAATTCATGAATAAGATAAGTTTTACCAACCTGTCTTGCGCCCTGCAGAATAAGGGGTTTTCGGTTTTTACTATTCTTCCAGTTTAATAATTCCTGATATGCTATTCTTTTCATGTACCAATTTTAATATATGAACGAAATATTTATCCGTCTCCGGATTCATGTTATAAACATACAAAAAATACTCCACAAAAATGTGACTTCAGTAAAATTATATATCCTTAAAAGTGTTGAATATATGAAAATATATCTCCAAAAATATGTTGGTGTTGAAAAACAATAATTTCAGAAAGCACCCCCCCCAGAGGATCACGCGACCAGAGTCCGCCGCCGCCGGAGGCTATGGCGGGCAAAGGGAGCGTAATCCTCAAAATCACCTGTTGGTCCGGATTTGAAATCCGTCCCATAACGGGTTGGGGAGAGGATAACGAGCTTCGCCCTCCGTAGCTTTCATCGAAGGAGGGCGCAGCGAGGAATCCCCCTTGAATATCGAATAACGAATAACGAATGTTGAATTTAGAAGGGGTGAAGGCTATATAGTTGCGTTGCAAGACTTTTGACTTGTTGTTATAAATTAAATTTTAAGGTTAGATATTTACATTCCAATATCCTGTAGTTTCGCTTTCTCTGTATATTACACCTTTCCTTTTTAAAGCATCAATATGTTTTTGAATCGCAGATTGATT
>JBJKPH010000303.1:0-2681 GCA_046706585.1 Bacteroidales bacterium
ATATATACAGTTCAACACCTAAGACCATTGATGCTCTTATGAAACTTGAACTGCCCAGTGGAGTTGAGGTAGAAATAAAAGTGTGAAACCGGTAAATACTTACAGATATGCAGGGATTAATTGGTAAGAAAGTTGGAATGACTTCCGTCTTCGACGAGAAGGGGAAGAACATACCATGTACAGTGATTGAAGCCGGACCATGCGTGGTGGCACAGGTAAAGACCAGGGAGTCTGACGGGTATAATGCAATACAGCTTGGCTTCGATGAGAAAAAGGAAAAGAACGCAACGAAGGCAGAGATCGGCCATTTCAAAAAAGCAAACAGCTCGCCAATGAAGAAGCTGGTTGAATTTACCGGGTTCCCGGTTGGTTCATACAAGCAGGGTGACGTGCTTACAGTCGATCTTTTCAATGATGATACCTGGCTCGATGTCAGGGGATGGTCGAAAGGTAAAGGATTCCAGGGTGTGGTAAAACGTCATGGCTTCGGCGGTGTCGGAGGAACTACCCACGGACAGCATAACAGGAAAAGGGCACCGGGTTCTCTGGGTGCATCATCCTATCCCTCAAGGGTGTTCAAGGGTATGAGAATGGCCGGACGCACAGGAGGAGACAAAATTATGGCAATAAGCCTGAGGGTGCTTAAACTGATACCCGAGAATAACCTGCTTATTGTTAAAGGATCAATACCAGGTCCCAAAGGTGGATACTTAATAATTACAAAGTAATGGAAGTAGCAGTACTGAATATCGAAGGAAAAGAGACCGGGAGAAAGATTACCCTTGAGGATTCTATCTTCGGGATTGAGCCTAATGATCATGCCATTTACCTTGATACCAAGCAGTTCATGGCAAACAACAGGCAGGGTACCCACAAATCGAAGGAACGCGCCGAGATAACAGGTAGCACCAGGAAGATAAAGAGACAGAAAGGAACCGGAACAGCACGTTTCGGGAGCATAAAGAATCCGCTGTTCAGGGGTGGCGGCCGTGTATTCGGACCAAGGCCCAGATACTATGGATTCAAGCTGAATAAAAAGGTTAAGCAACTGGCAAGAAAATCGGCCCTTTCATACAAGGCAAGGAACAATAGCATCATCGTACTCGAAGATTTTACTTTTGATGCTCCCAGGACCCAGGAGATGGCAAGAGTTGGGGCTAACCTCAATATCGCCGACAAAAAATCGCTCATAGTTTTTCGGGAACCAAATAAAAATGTATATTTGTCATCTCGAAATTTGCAGGGTATTGAAGTTGTAACTAGCGATGAGTTAAATACTTACGCAATCATGAAAGCTACTACTCTGATACTTTTGGAGAGCGCAGTTGACGTTTTGCACGCAAATTTTGGAAACTAGTAAACTTCAGGTAATGGATATTTTACTGAAACCAATTGTAACTGAGAAGATGACCGATGAGGGCGAAAAGAGAAATCGCTTCGGGGTTATCGTTGCAAAGAATGCAAATAAGATACAGATCAGGAAAGCTGTAGAAGAGATGTACGGGGTAACTGTTGAATCGGTACATACAATGATTTACGGTGGTAAGAAGAAATCCCGTTACACAAAATCAGGGATACTCAGTGGCAGGACAGCATCATATAAGAAAGCTGTGGTGACTGTTGCCGAAGGGGATACCATTGATTTCTACAGCAATATTTAAATGAGTTATGGCAGTTAGAAAGATCAAGCCTGTTACACCAGGTCAGAGACACAAGATCATCAGTGCTTTTGACACGATCACAAGCACCACGCCGGAGAAATCCTTGCTTCGACCGCTGAAAAAATCAGGAGGAAGGAACAATAGCGGCAGAATGACAATGCGGTACATGGGAGGCGGTCATAAGAGAAAGTATCGCCAGATCGATTTCCTCAGGAACAAGGATGGTATTGAGGCCACCGTGAAATCCATTGAATATGATCCCAACAGGTCGGCAAGGATAGCACTGGTAGTTTATTCCGATGGGGAGAAAAGATATATTATTGCACCAGCCGGTATTAAAACCGGGCAGGTAGTTGAATCAGGCAAAGGAGTAGCCCCCGAAATAGGCAATACTCTTTTCCTTTCGGACATACCGCTGGGTACAGTAGTGCATAATATTGAACTTAAGCCTGGTAGAGGTGGTGCTATGGCCAGAAGTGCAGGATCATATGCACAACTGGTTGCCCGCGAAGGGAAGAATGCAACCATCAAACTGCCTTCGGGTGAAACCAGGAACGTAAATGTGAACTGCCGTGCAACTATCGGAACGGTTTCAAACCCCGACCATAGCCTGGAACGTTCAGGTAAGGCCGGCCGGTCGCGCTGGAAAGGACGCAGGCCCAGAGTCAGGGGTGTTGTTATGAACCCCGTCGATCACCCTATGGGTGGTGGTGAAGGAAGAGCATCGGGAGGACACCCGAGATCGAGGAATGGTATGCCCGCCAAGGGTTATAAGACCAGGAACAAGAATAAATATTCCGAGAAGAACATTATCGAACGAAGGAAAAAATAACTGATACAGTATGAGCAGATCAATTAAAAAAGGACCCTTCATTGACTTTAAACTCGAAAAGAGAGTGCTGGAGATGAACGATTCCAACAAGAAATCGGTGATTAAGACCTGGTCAAGACGGTCGGTAATTTCTCCTGACTTTGTGGGGCACACGATTGCCGTGCATAACGGAAATAAATTCATACCGG
>JBJKPH010000304.1:0-3288 GCA_046706585.1 Bacteroidales bacterium
CCGATCTTTGAAAAGGTCAGTCCGTAAAGTTGTCTCGCCAGGCTGAAGATCGCTGCCAGCGCCTTATTGAGTTCCAGATAGGGCTTCAGAACCTCGTCATCGAGATCAAGGCTCTCTTTTTTAAGCTTCTCGGAATAATATGGCCAGTCCCATCTACTGATCTTTTCATTCAGACCCATCCTGCCAGCAAAGTCGTTTACCCTGTTGAAATCCTTTATTGAATAATCCCTTGAGGATATGAACAGCTCTTCAAGAAACGACATTACCCTGCCTGGTTCAGATGCCATCCTGTCTTCAAGGATGAAATGCGCGTAACTTTCATAACCAAGCATCCTTGCCATCTCCAGTCTCAGGTTTACCAGCCTGTTTACTATTTCCCTGTTATCCCTCTTATTACTGTGAAAAGCCCGGCTCGAATATGCCCTGTAAATTTCTTCCCTCAGATTACGATTGTCAGAATATTGCATGAAAGGAATATAGCTGGGAGCATGAAGCGTAAACACCCATCCTTCGAGGTTTCTTTCAGATGCCTCTTCAGAAGCTGTTTCAACAACTCCTTCCGGTAATCCTGAAAGGTCCTCTCTGTTTATGATATGAAGAACAAAATCATTGGTGTCGGCCAGCAGGTTCTCCTCGAACTTGAGGCTTAGTACCGCTATCTCCTCCGATATCTCTCTGAATCTCTCCCTGTCTGGTCCCGAAAGTGCTGCACCACCAGCCAGGAACATCCTGTACTTGTCGCGCGTGAGCCTGACCTGTTCGGTTGTAAGACCCAGATCCTCTCTTTCATTATATACCGCCGACACTCTATTAAAAAGTTCCCTGTTAAGGGTGATATCGTTTGAAAACCTGGTCAGGACCGGAGACACCTGCATGGCTGCTTCCTGCAATTCGCCCGATGTTTCGGCATTGTTGAGATTAAACAGTACAGCAGCTATCCTGTCTAATGTCTCACCCGTCCTTTCAAGTGCTTCAATAGTGTTGACGAAGCCGGGTGGATCACTCTCATTAACTATTACATCAATTTCCCCGGCAGCCTCTTTTATGGCTTTTTCAATAGCAGGCAAAAAGTGGGAGGGGAGTATCGATCTGAACGGAGGGATGCCGAAAGGAGTGTTCCATTTTTCAAGAAGTGGATTTATCATAACATTTTTATTTAACAACAATCAGTGCTCAGATAAGTTAACTCATTAAGGGTTAAATCTGTCGCCGGTGCAAGATACAAAGTTAGAGGATTATCACTTCGGCTAAAATTTTACAAAAAGTTATTTATTATTGACTGGTTAGGTTATTAATTTTTATCCTATATTTGTTATGTTATTGAAAGTATGTTAAATATGGATAATAATTCAGAAAATAGTACACCTGATGTTAGGTTGAAAAAGAAAATTCAGGAACTTGAGGCCCGGACCGGGAAGCTTAAGGAAGAGAATGATCTTTTGAGGCTTGAATCTGAAGATCTGTCGGTATCACTTGAGAAGTACCAGCTGATCGCAGATTTTGCTCATGACTGGGAAATGTGGTTTGATCCGGACGGGCGCCTTGAATATGTATCACCATCTTTTCAGAATCTGACCGGATATGCTGCAGAGGAACTCCTCTCGAGGCGTGAGCTGGAAGAACAACTTATCTTTCCTGATGATCTGGATAATTACAGGAAGTATATTGCTGATGCACTTGATTTTGTAACTATCAGGCAAACATTGAGCTTCAGGATACTGACACGGACGAAGCAGGTTCGCTGGTTCGAGATGAAATGCAAAGCCGTATATAACAGGCGGGGCAAATACCTGGGGCAGAGGGCTTCGGTAAGTGATATCACCAGGCTGATGCAGGCGCTGGGAGAGATCAGGACACTCTCGGATGGTAAGAACTATGAGCAGATGGCAAAACAGAAATATATCCGTGACCTGGAGAGCAGGGACAGGGAACTGGTGGGTAACCTGATGTCATTATCACAAAAGAATGAAACCCTTCAATATGTCAGAAGGATTATTCTGAAACATTTGCAATCATGCCCTGAAACAGAAAAGCCAAAATTCACTGATATTGTAAGTAAGATCGACGGTGTCCTGCTTACTTCTGAAAACTGGGATAATTTCAGGTTGCATTTTGAAAAAGTCCACCCGGGCTTTTTTGAGCGACTTGCTTCCCTTTATCCGGCCCTCACACAGAAAGACCGCAAGATATGCTCCTACCTGCGTCTGCAACTGGCAACGAAAGAAATTGCCACACTTATGAATATTACACCTCAAAGCGCAGAGATAAGCAGGGTGAGATTAAGAAAAAAAATGGGTCTTTCACGCCGTGAGAACCTGACAGACCTGATCATGAAAATATAATGTTAGGTATTTCTTTTATTTTAATAAATCAATGTTATGTTAGATAACATTTATAAAAGACAGTAAAATAGATATATAGATATATAATATATGTAAATGTTATGTAGCAATACAGTTATGATATGTATATATTAGGTTGTACACTGTTTGATTTACGGTAAATTAAGGTATTTTTGCACATACATTTTCAGTCAATGGCAATTATATCAGGCACGAAAAGGTACCGGAAACTAACTGGTAAAGAGGCAGAGCAGCTGATGCGGCAGGGATGCAGTTGTGATGACTGGTCAAGAATTGAGGTATCGGAGAATTTCAGCACCGGGAATATAATGAACACAGTATTTTCGGGTGACATACGGCTTGGCAGTTTCAATGCCGAGTTTAATCTTTACGGAGGGGTTGCTTTTAAATCGGGGATATACAATGCATGGTTAAACAACTGTGTTGTTGAGGATGATGTTCTTATTCATAATGTTCATGGTTACATATCAAACTACCTGATTGAAAAGAGAGTTGTCATTCACAATGTGAATTCGATCGCAGTCGATGGTTTCACATCGTTCGGCAATGGTATAAGGGTAAAGACAATAAATGAAGAAGGACGCAGGGAAGTTCCGATATACGATCACCTGTCGACACATATTGCATATATACTTGCTCTTTACAGGCAGCGTAAGAAATTAATTTCTTCCATTGAGAAGCTTGTGGATGAATATACAGAGTATATCAGGAGCGACAGGGGAATTATCGGCAGCAGGTCGCGTGTAATAAATTGTGACAATATATATAATGTCAGGATCGGACAATCGGCAAGGATTGAAGGAGTAAAAAAACTGTATAACGGAAGTGTGAACAGTTCACACGATGATCCTGTTACCATTGGTGATGGTGTGATAATGGAGAATTTTATAGTCTGTTCGGGTTCGGCTGTTACAGATACAACAAT
>JBJKPH010000305.1:0-2533 GCA_046706585.1 Bacteroidales bacterium
TCCCTGCATATATCCGGCCTTACGGCAATAAAAACCACACCGGCACTATCCACAACCTGCTGGTTCGAATCCAGTCTTTTAACGATGTTAAACTTATTTTCGAGCTGAATTGATCTCTCCCTGTTACGCGGGGAAACATAAATCTCCACATCATTGATATTCAGGTTGCATAGTCCTTCGATCACTGCAGAGGCAATCTTGCCTGTTCCAATAAATCCCAGTCTCATTTAAGATATTTTAAAATTCGTGGAAAGATAGTAAAGATAAATAACCTGTAGCATGTTCTAAAAAACAGGTTATTCCTCAAAAGGGTGAACAGCAAAAACGATTAATGACCTATCCCCTTCCTGATGTTGCTGCTATTGAAGCTGTTATACTTGCTGTAATGGCAGCCTGAACCTCCATGATGGTCCTGTTGATGTCGGATGCTATCACATCCTGCCTTGCAAAATTCTTAAGTGACTGCCTGAGTGATCGCCTTTCAGTGTGATCATCAGAAAATCCCCTGTGCAGTTTGCAAGCAAAAGAAAGACCAAGGGTCATGATCTCGGCTTCATCAGGGATCTTATTATACAGCAGTATATCCCTCAGCCGGTAAATAAGCCTGGTGCGTCTGCCGGGATCGGTAAGATAGTGGAGCTTATACGAAATGAACATGAATCTCTTATGTTCTGCCCTTACTATCCCCTGTTCAATAAGGATATTCCTGAACTCCCTTACATACCAACCGGATCTTATTGATATCCTGCCCAGCAGGCTTCTTATTCTCAATGGTCTTCCTGCTTTGGCGATAAGGCCCAGTATCTTGTCGTGAGGTTCAATACCTGTGATCGATGCGCCCTCTGTTGCCGATATCCTATGACCATTAACAGTTATCTTTTTTGCCAGTACAAGGTCCATTAATATCGCACCAATCATTCCATATTTCAGGTAATTACCAAAGATCATGAAATTACCCGACCGGGGATTAAGTGTAAGAACAATAAAATTTTCGCTAACCCTTGCTTCCATAACTATTGCATTATCCCGATAAATGAAAACATTTTATGATTGCAGCATCTGCATCTTATAGAGTTTATGGTACACACCGTTAACATTCTCTACCAGTTCACTGTGAGTGCCCATCTCAACGATCCTTCCTTCATCAAGTACTATAATTTTATCTGCCCGCTGTACTGTCGACAACCTATGGGCGATCACTATGGATGTTCTGTTCTTCATAAGGTTTTCGATAGCATTCTGCACCAGGCGCTCCGACTCGGTATCAAGAGCTGATGTAGCTTCGTCAAGAATCAGGATAGGAGGATTGGCAATTACTGCCCTGGCAATGCTTATTCTCTGTCGTTGTCCTCCACTCAGTTTATTTCCTCCCTCACCAACCATGTAATCATATCCCTCTTCATTTTCAAGGATGAACTCATGGGCATTTGCTATTCTTGCTGCCTGTTCAATTTCCCCGGCAGTTGCATCTTCACGGCTGAATGCGATATTATTACCGAACGAATCGTTGAAAAGAATTGCCTGTTGATTCACAAATCCCATTATCGCCCTCAGGTCCTTCACCCTGAAATCGCGGATATCTGTACCGTCGATCGTAATGCTACCCGAGTCAACATCCATGAACCGGGGCAACAGATCAACCATTGTCGACTTTCCCGAACCTGATTTTCCTACAATGGCAAATGTCTGCCCTTTCTTAATTGTAAAACTTACATCTTTTATCACCTTCTCCTTATTGTAGGCAAAGGATACATTATTATATGATATATCCCTCTCGAAGCCTTCAATGGGTTTAGCATCCTCCTTTTCAAATATCCTGTCGTCGGCACTAAGAACCTCATCGATACGATCGAAAGATGCCAGCCCCTTTTCAATAAAGAAATATGCCTGTGTAATGCTTTTAGCAGGAGGTATTACCTGTGAAAAAACTATTATATAGGCTATCAGCTTATCTGATGTCATGGCATTACTTCCTTTCAGTGCAAGCATACCACCGAAAAAGAGTACTATCATTAGAACAATGGTAGAGAGGAATTCACTGATAGGTCCGGCCAGGTATCTTTTCCTGATAACCCTTCTGAATATCCTGGTATATTTTTCATTCGACTGTTCAAACTGCCCGGTCATCTTCCTTTCGGCATTGAACGCCTTTATAATCCTCAGTCCTGAAAGGGTCTCCTCGACTACCGAAAGTAACCGCCCCAGGTTTTGCTGTCCCCTGAACGAGGCCTGCCGGAGCGATCTGCCCAGTCGTCCTATCAGCCATCCGCTCAATGGCATGAGTACATGAACAAAGAGAGTAAGCTGGTAGCTGCTCGAAAACAGGTATGCCACAAATATGATTATCGTTATAGGGTCTCTGAAGATCATTGTCAATGATCCCATTACCGATACCTGGACTTCCTGAACGTCGTTCGATATCCTTGTCAGTACATCGCCTTTACGTGCTTCTGTAAAATAGGAAATTGGAAGTTTAAGTACCTTTTCATAAAGCCTGTTACGCAGATCACGGGTTGTGCCTGCCCTCAGGTAT
>JBJKPH010000306.1:0-2583 GCA_046706585.1 Bacteroidales bacterium
CCGTCTATATCAATATACTCCACACTATAGCCCTTATTCGCGGGTAGTTCAGACCCCGTCAATTTTACATGAATAACACTCTCCTAATAGTTACTGTTTTGTAATTTTGTGTTTTACCGGAATGGTATCAAAATTATATATTAAATCTCTGGAACAAAAATGGAAACATCAACGATCTTTATTAAATTCCTGCAGGCATGCATAACGCCGGTTGCACTGATTTCGGGTGTCGGCCTATTGCTTCTTACCATAACCAACCGGCTGGGCCGCACGATAGACAGGACCAGATTTCTCGTTGCCGAGCTGGACAGAAACGAGACACAGAGGAAGAAAGAAAAACAACATGAAATAGTTATCCTGTACCGAAGAAGCAGGTACCTCAGGAATTCAATCGGATGGATAATGATAAGTGTACTTTCAAGTTGCCTTATCATTCCGTTTCTTTTCCTTATGACACTTATCGGAGCAGACCTCAGAATTCCCGGGTACCTGTTGTTTATTCTTTCAGTGCTTTCAATACTTATTTCATCAGTTTATTTCTTTAAAGACGTTCTTCTGTCGCTTAACGCCATAAAGCTCGAAGCCTCTGAATATATTTCAGAAACGTAATTTCATGCTGCCGAAAAATTCCCTGCCTGCAGCCGGCTGGTAACAGTTTCCATCAGGATCAGGTTCTGTAAAACCCATATACTCCTGATTGGTCAGGTTCTTGCAATAGAAACCAAATACTGCTCCACGCCCCCCAGGATTCAGGCTATACTCAATTCTTGCATTATACAGGTTGAACCCTTCCTGTACAATATCGGTATTCGGATATACATACCACTGGCTCTGGAATTCAGTATTTAACCCTATCAACAGGTGCTTCCCGAAACGGTACTGCACTTCTGCAAATAACTGATGTTCGGGTGAATTAGGCAGAAAATTTCCCTTTACAATGGCGGGCAGCATCTCACCGTTTGTAAGCATTTGATTGGTTGATGTTTCAGTATATCTGAAATCAGACCAGGTGTATGATACCCTGCAGAGCAGTTTATCTGTAGGAGTCCATGTTGCTGATGCCTCTGCGCCATATCTTCTTGTGGCACCGGCATTCCCATAAAATGTTTCAAGGGGCCGGTCGGCCATCCGGTACCTGTAAAAATCATTTTTTGTATTCAGTATGAAAAAAGTAATATCGTAATTAAACCTGTTGCCTGCATAACCTCTCAGACCTGCTTCTTCACCCGAAGATTCGGCCGGGACAAGCAATCTGTTAAACCCACCGAAAGAAACAGGATTACTTGCAAGCTCTTCGGTGGCCGGAGGAAGAAATCCCTGACCCCATGTTGCATAGACATTCAGGGCGGAAGAAAATGAATAAGAGGCACCTATCCTGAAAGTAAGTTTTTTGAAATCTTTCGAACCCGACAGGTCATTTGCCCTGTTCATTCTGTCTGTCAGCTGATTGTTGAACCCGTCGTACCTGAGGCTCAGAACAGTATTGAACTTCGTTCCAAGCTGTATCCTGTCGGCAATATAAAATCCTGCTGAGTTTTGGTCAATTGCCTGGTTTGCAAGAAGAATCGTATCCTCTATGACCGTTTCGTCAATATCGCCTATGTCTTCTGCCCTGCCTGGGTCACTGATATTGCCGGTTTTTTGTTCGGTTATCGACTGATACTGGAAATCGGCACCTGCGCTAAGGTAATTTTCAAAATTCTCTCCTGACGTCGAAAGATTATATTGTACCGAGGCTCCCGGATTACTGAAATATCTCATCTGAACAGCCGAAGAACCGGGCTCCCGGTAGTCGGCGAACCTCATAAATCCCCTGACCAGTAATTCCTGGTTATCTGCCAGGTTGATTTTCCCGGTCAGACCAGTAGTAATGCGACGTGTCTTCTGGTATTCATTCATGGGTATTGCATCAGGATTTGCCTGTTTCAGGTCATCGAATTGTGAAACATTCAGGCCCTCGGCGTTCTGGTTAAAATATTCAGTTGCCATAATTACCTGTGTAATATTTACCCTGCTGGCCGGATCCCAGGTTATTTTTTCGCTCAGATTATGGCCATAAAATGCCGAATGCTGCCGATAGCCGTTGCCACGAAGGGTTGACGACGATATCCTGTACTTTACATCTCCTGAGGTACCGTCGGCCTGACCGAAAATCTTGTAAAATCCGTTTGATCCTGTTGTGGCCGACAATGATACATTAAGCGGATCTTCTCCGCCGTCAAAGGTTGATATATTAAGAATTCCTGCGCTTGCACTTCCCCCGTAAAGTGATGCCGATGAGCCTCTGAGAACTTCAAGATTCTTAACGGTTGCCCAATCGATATCGTACAGGTCGGGGGCAAATCCGGACGGATCATTTACCGGGATACCGTCGATCATTACACCAATTCCCCTTAATCCTCTCTCCGAAAGTATCCCCTGTCCCCGTATTGACATGTGGATCCTTGATCCGTTAGCCTGGTTGTCGATCCTGACCCCGGGAACTGCCATAAGGGCTTCGTCGGCGCTGATTGTTTTTGGCATCTGCGAAAGATCAATGCTTCTCACCAGAGATACACTTCCCGGATTTTGCTTAAGTAGCAA
>JBJKPH010000307.1:0-6460 GCA_046706585.1 Bacteroidales bacterium
GCTATTCAAATTTAAGAAAAATTTAGTAAAAAGTGAATTAAAAATGAATTTTCCGGTTTTCTCAAACTCAGTCAAAGTTAAAGAGGAAGAAACGTCATGCGGGCATTGTGCTCTTATCTGCAGGGCCATACAACCCCCCTGCCCCCTATAGATGTATGTTGATTTCTGCTAAACCTTACGACCCCCTTGCCCTGCGGGCATTCCCCCTGAAGGGGGACTAACTATCAGATTATTATTAACTTAGCAGTGAATTTTTTGGTAGCATTTCATTATGACTAAAATAAATTCTTATAAAGACATGTTCTACGGGGCAAACCCTGAAACAATTAAGGCTGCATCTGATCTGTGCAAGAACATGATATGAGAAATATTCCGAACAGTTTAAAGAAAAACTATCTGAATTATCTGCCCGTATAACACATAAGAATCTATATGACTGAGAATTAGCTCCCCTTTAGGGGAGATGTCAACCACCACCTTCGCTACCTCCTTCGCTGGAGCTACGGAGGTCAAAGAGTGCTTCGGCGGTCAAAGGCTGACAGAGGGGCTGTCAAACCCGGATCTGTTGTTGTTTTTTTTCATTTTTTGCTCGCCCAAAAAACGAAACAAAAAAGGGCGCCGAAAAAGATAACTTCAACCTTTTTTTCTGCCCGCTACACGGAGCCATTACGCGCCATAAAAAAGGCTGCAAGTTCGCGCCTTTTTCGGTTAGCCACCGCACGTTACGTAATAATCTTTTTCGTATGGCAGTAATTTTTCTTTTCTATTGGCATTTTGCGTGAAGGTAAGGGATATACCTATGCCGGATATATGGCGGAATTAGCTCCCCTTTAGGGGAGATGTCAACGAAGTTGACAGAGGGGCTGTCAAACCCGGGCAACCGGTGACCGGGGAACCGGTAACCGGGGGACCGGACCGTTGCACCTCTGCACCTTTGCGCCGTTGAGCCCTTGTGCCGTTGCGCCAAAAAAAAAGAGGATGCCATAACCGCCACCCTCTTCTTATTAACCTAAACCCTGTTTACTAATTTGCAACCCATGTGAAGTTATTACCTGTTCCCGAAGGTACTGCTATGCCTGAGGCATATTCAGCAGCATTGGTGGAACTGTAATCGCTTATCGTGGTATTGCTTACCGGGAAGGATACGCCTGTATAGATTGCTGGTGTATCATCGCGTCCCGTGTATTGGAATTCACAATAATCAAGAGCTGAATTACTCTGTGTATGATTGCTGTCGAAATATAAACCGGCCCAGTTACCCGGTGCAGGACTGAGAGCAGCTGAAGTGAAGATGATAGGATCTGCACTTGTTCCAACCGCGGTTATCTTTGTACTGGCATAGTAACCGAACCAGAAATAAGAGTCATCAGAGAAGTAGAATTTGCAACCCGGCTCAATTGTAACAACTCCGTCAATATCATCTTCACCATCGGTGACATAAAAATCTGCAGTCTGCTTTCTCCATGTCACAGCCGTACTGTATTGCACATCGCCATAAATATTGATACCATAACCTGCTTTTGCAGTAAGGTTATTGGGACTGCCAAGATCCGGAAGATGCTCATTACTTATCATTATAACATGATTGTCGCATGTATTGATTATGTTATCCTGGAAGGACTCAAAACCTGCATTATAGTCAACTTTTACACCATAACTGGCACTGTTGCGTATCAGGTTGTGTGTGAATATAATTGAACTGTTGTCCCACATTGTTACTGCTCCATAGTCAGGATCGGAGCCGGCATAATCAAATGTACAGTAATTTATCTTTGTGTTGGGCTGAACATGATCGTAGAAGGCAACACCTCTCCATGAACCTGCCAGCGGACCTGTGTCACTCGAGGTAAACAAAATAGCTGTCGCAGAACTTCCGCCATCAGCAATAAGTGTTGTGCTGGCATAGTAACCAACCGAGATCCATCCATTACCATCAAACTCAAATACTGTACCGGGTTCGATTGTCAGTTTACCGTCAATCGACATCTCATAATTAATAAGATAGGGAACGGAAAGTTTCTTCCAGGTCTGCGATGTTGAGTTATTATAATTACCTTCTACAAGAACTCCTGAGGTATTGGTAAATATATTACCGGTACCTATCGAACTCAATTCCTGTGCATGCATTACAATACTGTTTTTTACCGTGCCGTCAATAGTGTTATTATTGAAGCTGACAAATCCGCCTTTTTCATTATTGTATTCAGTATATATTCCATAGCTTCCCGACTGGCTTACAGTACAGTTGTTCATTGCAATCTCGCAACCGAGCAGGTTAACTGCTCCATAATCCGCATCATTGCCTGCATAAACAATATTACAATATGCCATGGTGCTGTTATTTAAAGTCTTATCGTAGAAATAAAGCCCGTCCCATGCACCTGCAACCGGAAGAGCAGCACTTGAGGTGAATGTAATCGGTGCAGCACTTGTACCATTGGCTATGATAGTTGCATTACTGTAATAACCAATACTCAGGCTCCCGTTGGCACCAAAGCGGATAACTGTACCCGGTTCTATTGTAAGAACAGCATTGTCGCCTATATTGATGTCTGAATTTATATAATACACCTTATCCGCTGTCCAGGTTACCGATTGTGCAATATCCTGGTCAACTGTCACAAGTGAAGTCTCTACCTTAACTGTCCAGGTTGTTGTCGTATTATCGGGACGTGTAACCGTATATACAACTGGATCAGTAAAATCCTGTGCCACGCCAGAGGCAGGACTGATTGTGTGTCCCGATGCAAGGGTTATGCTTGTGGTAAGATTGGTGACATCCGGGGCACCTGGTATTGATATTGTTATAACCCTGTTAACTGTATCAATAACTCCTGCAGCTGCCGGCGATACAATATTAAAAGCTACAATCTGTTTACCTGTTGATACTATCGGGGTTACCGGAGTATCTGGTTTGGGTTCATCCTTCTTGCAGCTATAGAGTGCAATAAGGCTTAAAAAGAAAATTCCTGCAATTCTTGTGAGTAGATGTTTCATGATTCTGGTTTTAGTATATTATCATTTTTTGTTTGAAACTGTTTTATTATTGTCAGAATTTCACAGACACACCAAGATTCAGGTACGCAATTCCATATCCCAGCTCAACCATTCCCGCAAACTTATCATTGAAATAATACCTTCCTCCCAGGAACCATGAATAGACCAGGCCGCTGGAGGATGACGAATAATCATAACCATACACGGCCGTTCCGAATTCCTTGGATGTTACAACATTATACCCAAGCATCAGCCCGGTATAGGTATCAAACTTGTCAACAAGCTGATAATGAAGCACGCCTCTTGCACCTAATATGAAGCTTGAGTATTTCCAGCCCCAGTTATCATATTCCCATTTGGCTGCAGTATAACCAACATAGCCGCCTATACCCAGCGAACTTTTGCTGTCGAACAGTTCATCTTTTACTCCCACTTCAAAGGATGCTGATATAGGAGGAGTTTTTCCCGTATAATAGCTGCCTGAATATAAGGTACTCCCTATCCCAAGCCCCAGGTTCAGAACCTTGTCACCCTTTACAAAGGTGTTCTGCGCCATTGCTCCTGTTGCGAAACATATGAAAGCAATAATTAAAATGAGATTCTTTTTCATAATAAGTGCGTTTTTTTTGTTTGAAATATTAAGTTTGATATACGACAAAATTATTTCTGTCACCTGACCTGTTTTACCCCCAAAAGGGGGTTTTTTCGGGCAGAAAGCATTTGGAAATTTGTATTACTTAATTATTATGAAAAAATTATCAGCCATAGTATTATTTCTCGTAGCTTTTAGCAGTGTCAATGCACAGGACAACACTTCAAAAGCTGATTCTCTTCAAAAGGTACTTGCCTCTGTCAGTAAAAACGACACTACAGCACAATACAGCCTTTTTAAGCAACTTTACGACATTTATGTTATTGATGACCTGCCTGCAGCTCTTTCGATTGCCCTGAAACAATATTTACTGGCTCAAAAGCAGGATGATATTGCCAGGGAAGGGGAGGCAGCCGGATGGCTTGGCAATATATATTACGGACAGGGTAAAAACGACAGCTCCCTTTTCTTTCTTAACAAAGCTCTCGAAACCTGCAGGATAATTCCCGACAAAGAGAAAGAAACCGACATACTTAATAATATAGCAAACGTGTTCCGTGTAACGGCCAGGTACGATACCGCCATGGTTATTTACACCAACCTCCTGAAATATTATGAGGAAAAAGGCGACCTTGTTAAACAGGGAAAAATTCTCGGCAACCTTGGCTCTCTCTATTATACCGCCGGTAACCAGGAGAAAGCGAAGGAATATACCCTCAGGGCCCTTGAGATGCAGAGAAAGACAAAAGATAAAAGAAGTACTGCGGTCTCTCTTGTCAACCTGTCGGTATTTGCCCTTAATAACGGGGATTATAAAGAAGGTATTAAATATGGTGATGAAGCACTTACCCTGTTAAAGGATATAGATCTGAACTACTATGCCGCAGCATTGGTGAGAGTGGGCTATTGCTATTATATGACGGGTAATAAGGAAAAGGCTCTTGAATATACCCGCAAATCGATAGATATTTACAAAGAAAACAATAATGTGAGGGGTATGATGGAATCATATCGTCAGCAGGGTGATTATCTCATCGACTCACACCGGTATTCCGATGCCCTTAAACTGGGGAAAGAAGCTCTGCAGGTAGCCGATACCACCAACCGTCTCGACATGCGTCTCCTTTACGATATGCTTAAACGCTCTGCTATCATGCTTAACCTGCCACAGGAAGCTCTTTATTATTCACAGGAACAGATCAGGATGAAAGAAGCGGACCTCAATGAGGAGTGGGCCGGAAAGATAGCCGAGGTTGACGCCAAATATAATACAGAAAAGAAAGAACTGGAGATAACAAGCCTTAAAGCTGAAAAGAAGGTCAACAGGATCTTTATCATATCACTCCTGGCCCTGCTTGTCACCCTGGCGGTAGCCGCATATTTCCTGTATAAGAGCCAGAAACAAAGACAGCTGCTTGCAGCCCAGAGGATCAGGGAACTGGAACAGGAAAAAAAGATCACTGCAACACAGTCGCTTCTAGAAGGTGAAACGACAGAGAGGGCGCGCCTCTCACGCGATCTTCATGATGGCCTCGGGGGCATGCTCTCCGTAGCAAAACTTAAAATTGCAACTATGAAAGGGAATCTTACTATTCCGGAAGAGAACGTCGCTTCTCTTAATTCAGCCATTGAACTGCTCGATAACTCAATAAAAGAGTTACGACGCGTGGCTCATAACCTCATGCCGGAATCTCTTATGAAGTACGGGCTGAATGCCGCCCTTGCCGATTTTTGCAGAAGCACTGAGAAAGTGACCTATCACTTCTTCGGAGAAGACCGGCGTCCGGATGAAAAGACTGAGATAGCCGTATACCGTATTGTAAATGAACTTGTCAATAATGCTCTCCGCCACTCCGGCGCTGCAAGCATCAACGTGCAGCTTATTATCGACGACTCAAGGGTACATGTAATAGTGGAAGATAATGGTAAGGGATTCGATACTACCGTTGCTGAGGCTGATGGCGGCACGGGACTAAAGAATATACGTACCCGCGTCACATCACTGGGCGGGAAACTTGATATTAACTCTGCTCCCGGTAAGGGTACAGAAGTAACAGTTGAATTCAATTGCTGAAAACTTATGTATAATATTCTTATTGTTGACGATCACCCTGTACTGGCATCCGGGTTGAAAACACTGATGGCCGATTTTAAGTTCTGCAGCGATGCCGATATAGCGGCTACGGGAAAAGAATGCAAAAGGTATCTTATCTCGCGCAGTTATGATCTCATACTGCTCGACATAAACCTCCCTGATGCCAGTGGCATCGACCTTTGCGAGTCGATACACAAAGATCACCCCGATACTAAGATTCTCGCCCTTACAAGCTTCGGGGAATATACCTGCGTCAATAAGATGATGGCAAACGGTGCCTCAGGTTATATCCTCAAAAACGCGATGCCAGAGGAAATTATTAAAGGTGTTGAAACAGTAATGAACGGCGAGATCTTTCTTTGCCACGAAGTGGATGTCCTGATGAAGAAGAAAAGCGAAAACCATGTCTTCCTTACCCGTCGTGAGACAGAACTCCTTAAACTCATCACCGAAGGGTTCACCAACCAGGAGATAGCCGAAAAACTTTTCCTCGGTGCAGAGACCGTTAAGAGCTACCGCAAGAACCTGCTCTTCAAGCTGAATGTGAAAAATACTGCAGCCCTTGTCAAGCTGGCGCTGGAAGAGAAGCTGGTGTAGGGGAAGAAGTCATGCAGTCGTGTCGAAGCGCAGCGAAGACCCTGACCGACGAAGGAGCGTCAGGGCGGTCGTGTCTGAGCGAAGCCAAGTTAGCGCGGATTTGCAATTAGGGGTGTTCGGAAGAAAGCAAATCGCCAAAGATACATAGAACCCCTAAGCAATCAGGGAATATTAAAATA
>JBJKPH010000308.1:0-3664 GCA_046706585.1 Bacteroidales bacterium
GTTCATCCTCATCCAACTATGTCAGAGGCTGTTATGGAGGCAGCTGCAGCTGCTTATGGCGAAGTGATACATCTTTAACAGTAGTCACGCAACCATATATTACTTCCATACATCTATTCTAATGGTAAGAGTTTTGCAGCTAATTTCTCTTGTCCGGTATTTTTTTTATATTTATAATCTGAATGTAAAAAGAATTGCCGGATCTGAAGAAAATTATCAAAGGGTGCCTGGCAGGTAATAAACGAGACCAGGAACTTCTCTACCGAAGGTATTCTGCGAAGCTCTATGCAGTATGCCTGCAGTATAGTAACTCAAGGGAAGAGGCGAGGGATATATTGCAGGAGAGTTTTGTAAAGATATTTTCTAACCTTCACTCTTATAGTGGAGAAGGTTCTTTTGAAGGATGGATCAGGCGAATAGTGGTTAATACCGCTCTTGAAAGATACCGAAGCAGGCACTATCTTAATAAAGTGGAAGATATTGAAAATGTAGCCGAGCAGGTTGAATATTCAAGTGATGCCGATTTCTCAGGTTTGGAGGCCGATGATCTCATGGATATTATCCTGGAACTGCCTCCTAAATACAGAATGGTGTTTAACCTGTACGCTATCGAAGGATATTCACACAGGGAGATATCAGAAAAGCTGAGTATATCGGAAGGTACGTCAAAATCGAACCTTTCAAGGGCCAGATCGATATTGCAGAGGAAGGTGGAAATATATCTGGGCATAAAGAGTAGACTGGTAAATGGTTAAGAATAAAGCTGAAATAGATGTACTGTTCAGGGATGGCCTCAGGGATATGGAGGTTCTCCCCCCTGCCGATGTATGGGACAATATCTCATCATCCATTGGCAGGAGGAACATGTTCTCAGCAGCGTTAAGAGTAGCTGCCGGGATAGCTGCCCTGACTATATTGGGTACGGCAGCTTATTTTGCAGGTAGCAGGAGCCTGGATAATATCAGTCCTGACCTGACTGCTGCAGCTGGCATTGATAACCCGGTTGAAGAAGTAACTATTGATCCGGCAGGTGAGTTGGCAGCAGTTAGCCCTGTTGCGGTTGTCAACAGGAATGAAGGAATTTCAGACATGTCAGCAGAAAACGAAGTGGATTATTCTCAGCAGCAATCTTTACAGACAGAGGCAGACGAAACAAAGCAGGACAATATCCTTCTCTCGTTTAACCAGTTAAATAACAACATTAATCCTGAAGGAAGTATCAGCTCGGAAGTGGAAACCCTTAAGCCGGCAATGAATATCTTTGTTCCTGATATTAGCGATGATCCCATCATTGAAAAAGAAACTGATATGCAGGGAAGATGGAAAGTCGGAGCCAGGGTCTCTCCAACATACCTCTCTTCAAACCTTTTGTCTTCGAGTGAACAGATAAGCACACTTCAGGATAATGAGTCGGTTGTAATGTCATATACTGGTGGAATATCGGTTAGTTACAGGATGGCAGGGCGGTTGAGCCTCCAGACAGGTGTTTACTACTCATCTCTCGGAAGAGAAATCAATGGAATTTCTTCATATTCAGGATTTCTGCCCTATTCAGGATCAAAAAGCGGGACCATATTCGATGTAACAACTTCAAGTGGTCAGATAAGCTCAACAAACGGGAATATTTTCCTTACTGATAATTCCGGACAACGTATCAGCGGAATTTATAATTCAGGTAATTTCGATCCTGAAAAGGCAAATCTGTCTCAGTTCGGAAACTCTCTTCGACAGAATTTCGAATATATAGAGATCCCGTTTATGCTGAGTTATAAGATAATTGACAGGCGAATTGACTTTAACCTGCTGGGAGGCCTGTCGTATAATGTCCTGGTTAATAATCGTGCCTGGGCTGTCAACGGGAATGAAATGATCCCGATCGGATCAACCAGCGGGATGAGCGATATAATTCTTTCCAGCGCATTTGGCATGAGCATGGAATATAACCTGTCGGGCAGACTGTCACTTAACCTTGAACCTTCATTCAGGTATTATCTTAACCCGGGTACACTATTCACTCCGGGTAATCCTTATACAATAGGTCTTTTCTCAGGGTTCACCTATAAGTTCTGAAATGGTGTGTGGACTATGGTCTATGGTCTATGGTCTATGGTCTATGTTCTATGGTCTATGTTCTATGTTCTATGTTTGATGTTCTATGTTCAATGGGCTATGTATATATTCGGTGACCGATATTTTCCGAATTAATCCCTTAAACATTACCTTTGTCAATTCGTTAATAATTCTGTGACCGGCATTGAGGGTTATAATTGCCGTATCAGGAATTAAAAGGAGAATTATGAAGCTGAGTGGAAAACGAATTATCCCGGCATTATCAATAGTGGTTGTGATCCTGATCGTCCAGGTAATTTTCGGATTTGGACAAAGCGAAGAACAAGCTGGCTCAGGTAAACAGGAAGTACAGAAAATAGTATCATATCCTGTTCCTGACACACTCTGTTTTGCAGGCGAGAGGGTGCCGCTTGAGAATTATGATACACATGAAAGTCTTGACAGGGAGCTTAACTCCAATGCCTATTTTCATTCTTCCACCCTGCTGCTGATAAAAAGAGCCCACCGCTATTTTCCGGTGATTGAGCCTATTCTGGCAAAGTATGGTATACCCGACGATTTTAAATTTGTGGCTGTGGCAGAAAGCGATCTGACAAATGCGGTTTCACCGGCCAAAGCTGTTGGTTTCTGGCAGTTTATGAGCACTACCGGGAAAGAATATGGACTCGAGATAAACAGTGAGGTTGACGAAAGATATAACCTTGAAAAGTCGACAGATGCAGCCTGCAGGTATTTTCTGAAATCATATGAAAAATACGGAAACTGGACAATGGTCGCTGCCTCGTATAACAGAGGTTCGAACGGGATTAACACTCAGGTAGAGATACAGGGTCAGGACGATTATTATAACCTGTTACTTCCAGAGGAAACAGCCCGCTATATATTCAGGATACTTGCAATTAAGATCATATTCAGCGATCCGGAAAAATATGGTTTTGAGATCGACGAGGAACATCTGTATCCGGAAATCCCGTATGTCGTAGTAAGTGTTGATACTGCGGTAACCAGCTTTGCCGATTTTGCAGCAGGTTTCAATACAAACTACAAGATACTCAAAGCTCTCAATCCGTGGCTGAGGCAACCATACCTGACAAACAGGGCAAAAAAGACCTATGAGATAAAAATACCTGCAGGTAATGCAAGAACGGAGGTGTATAACAGGTAAATAAACGTTGGGTCGAGGTGCATAACGATTAATTATACGAAGAAAACGTAAGAGTAATTGGTGCCAGGGTTCACAACCTGAAGAATATTAACGTCGATATTCCCAGGGACCAGCTTGTTGTAATTACAGGTCTGAGCGGAAGCGGTAAATCTTCACTCGCGTTTGATACAATATACGCCGAAGGACAGCGCAGATACCTTGAGACATTTTCAGCCTATGCACGACAATTTCTTGGAGGCATGGAAAGGCCGGAGGTGGATAAGATAACTGGTTTGAGCCCGGTAATATCGATCGAGCAAAAAACAACCAACCGAAATCCCAGATCAACTGTTGGCACAATAACGGAGATATACGATTACCTGAGGTTGCTTTTTGCACGTGCTGCTGATGCCTACTCACATGCCACGGGAGAAAAGATGGTAACGTACT
>JBJKPH010000309.1:0-4138 GCA_046706585.1 Bacteroidales bacterium
AAGGAAGAACTGCGAACCGTAAATTCCGATTTCTTCAGCTGTGTATGCAATTAAGATTACAGGCCTGCGGCATGGGTTTGCCGCCAGAGCCTCAGCTATCTCCATCAAGCCTGCAGAGCCGCTTGCATTATCGTCGGCACCATTACATACCTGCCCTGCTACCGGGGCAATATGATCGAGGTGTGCCCCGACAACGATGTACTGGTCTTTAAGCGCAGGATCGGTTCCGGGGACCATGCCTATTACGTTGACTGTTTCGATATCCCTGGCTTCTTCTATTTCGGCCTGGCCGGAGATCGAAGTATTATCGACAGGGTAGGTTTTATAGCCTTTCATCAGGTTATCGGTGTTGTTCACCGGATTATACTTTTCACCTGAAAGGAGTGCATCAAGGAAAGATGGTCTTGCAAAGCAGATATATGGAAAAATTTCCATTGCCTCCTCTTCTTTTGGACCCTGGTAAATATATTGCACTTTTTGGAACTGGTCGGGTAATAATTCAAAAGGTATTCCTGATGAACCGTCGGCATCAACAATGATAACACCGGCAGGTCCTTTTGGTATAAGTGCGGTTATCTTATTCTGCAGTCCCATCATTCCGTTATATTTGCTGTCGATCTCAGCGGGCAGAACCGGTTTGCCGTTCTTCTTCGGAGTTCCGGAGATGCATATCAGTGTTTTACCCTTAGGATCCAGGCCTTTGAAATCGTTCCATTTATATTCAGGTTCTTCAATACCAAAACCAACGAACATTACCTGGGTATCATCGAAATCTGCCCCCTGGGAATAGAGTATCTTGAAATCCTTGTTTTGCTCCAGCGTTGTCTGATCACCATTATGCTTTACTATCCATTTGACATTCCCTTCGTAAGTTGTTTTTGTAAAGGGGACTCCCTGAAACCATGTTTTTGACCCGTCTTCAGATGTTACCACAGGTGTGAGTCCGGCTTCTGAAAACTGTGAAGCAACATAGTTGGCTGCTATATTATACTCCGGCGAGATTGCCACCCTGCCTCCCATAAAGTCTGAGGCAAGAAAATAAATATGATCGCGCATCTCGGCAGTGGTTATTGAATTCATTGCATTCTCCCTGGCGTCCTGGGCATTTACCACAACGGGGATAAACATGACCATGACAGCCATGAAAAGGATATATCTCTTTAATTGCATGTTTTTGAAATTAAGTTTTTTGATGTAAACATATGTTAGCTGTCAGAAAATACTATTCAATTATCCGGCAATTATTTCTTCCAACTGTTATTTGACAGGTCAAGGTCGAAGAAAAATTCTTTACCAAGTTCTATTGATACAAGGTCGCCGGTGCGTTTCAGATCAATATTGCAGCTGTCGGAATTTTTAAAAACGTCAGGCTTCCTGTGGATGGTCTCTGTTGACCCATCGCTGTATTCGAGGGTGAGATATACAGGCTGGGGCAGACCTCCTATGTTTTCCACTGTCGCCACACTTTTATCCAGGTCAACATTTACCAGGGCAAGATCGGCATATGCAAACCTGAAGTACCACGGGTCGATCAGCCATGTCAGATCTTCTCCTGCTGCTTCGCTGAATGTAGCAAATAGGTCCCATGGTGAAGGGTGTTTTCCATGCCATCTTTGCGCGAACAGTTTCCATGCTTCATGCATTTTTTCGACTCCTAACTGGTCCTGTATAACCAGAAATGCCTGTGATGATCTTACATATGCATAGAAGGTCTCACCGTTCTGGTCGGATATCTGGAATGTGGGCACCATCAGCGGGAGGTCCATTGAAGTTCCGGCCACCATGTCGAACACCATCCTGAACATATCCATGCTGGAGCCGGATGTTTCTCCGGTGAAATTGGCAGCCGAATAGGTAGCCCATCCCTCATCCATCCAGGCAAATCTCCTTTCGTTGGTACCCAGGTAGAAAGGCATTATTGAATGGGATATCTCATGAAAGGTTACGTCGCGGCCTGAAATTGCTGTCTGCTGGTCGCCTGTATTGACCATCATTGGCGACTCCATGGCCCCTGTGCCTTCCATTGAATTGAATACTGTCATTTGTGGCCAGGGGTAAGGTATACCGGGACATGTATTAGAAAGATATTCAATACTCTCACGGGCCCATGAAGCTCCTTCGGAATAGTACCTGCTTGACGGGGGATATACTGCTGAAACGAGAACATTATGGTCTGATCCCACATCCACAGAAGAGGCATCCCACAGGTGTGATTTGCTTGCAGCAAAGGTGAAATCGGGTGTGTCATGCGAAATAAAATGCCACGTTTTATCCTTTTTATCACCTGAATTATTGGCCATATCCTCCTTTGCAATGATATTAATGATATCCTTGCTTTTCAGGGCCTGGTTATATCTTCTGAGTATCCTGGCAGGATATACTTCTTCAGGATTTTGAAGCACTCCGCCTCCCCATACGTAATATTCAGCAGGGAGAGTAACCTTCACATCCCAGTTGTTAAAATCGTTATAGAATTCCACCAATCCTTTATAGTCGACCATGTCCCATCCGTAAAGATCGTCATAAACAGCTACCTGAGGATACCAGTACGCCACAAAAAGAGACATGTTCTCGTACACTCCCTGCCTGATATTTACAAGGGAGAGCATATAGTATTTCCATTTGATATCGATATTGATGATCTCTCCTTTCCCTGCAGGGTGATCAAGGGGCAATAAAATATTGGTTGAAGTTCTCCGGGTATACATGTCCTGGCTGGGGATAGTGTCCCCGTTGATAACCACATCGTTATATTGAACCTTATCAAAACCGTCGAAAAGACCGAAATAGAAATCACGCTGTGCACCCCTTGAAAACAGGTCGGGGTAGCTCCTGAGGACAATATTTCGTAGTGAATCGGGACTGTTGTTATGATATTTTATTTTACCTGAGCCAATGATCCATACTGTATCGCCTGAAAATTCAATTTTTACAGAGAGGTCATAATCGGCGCTGTTTATCCAGTATTCCGGGCCCGGGATCCCGGTGACAGTACGGGTCCCTTTTTCAAGGGCGTTTTTGAATTCTGACGATTCATAAAGTCCCTGGGCCCCCAGAGAAGATGTCATGAGTATCATGATATCAAAAAGGAAAATGTAAATGGATATTCTTTTCATGGTATGTAAGTATTTTTTATCCCCGGAGGGATGAAATTTTTATAAAGATATCTACCTTAAACCAAACCTGTAGGAGAATTTGACCATAAAGACGTTATTGGGCTTATCCTTTGAAAACAGGTCACCAAGGTTATGCCATGCTTCAAAATCACCTGTATCGGAAGAATAATTCCTTGTCTGCGACCATACCAGGTAAGCGGTTGATCCAGGCAGGAATTCCCACCTGATGACCAGGTTAGACAACCATTCGTTCATGGAGAAATCGGGTGCATCAAAGCCATAATCCTCGGTGCCGTCAGTATCCTCATCTATAGAATAGTATCCATCTGTAAGGCTTAACTGACCGGATGTATAAGCATGATACCTGTCGGGCAGGTCATCAGCTTTTGGATCGGTTATCATTTTAAAATCGGTATAATTGCCGGTTGCGGTAAAAGGCTGGCCCCAGTACTGGATGGTAAGGTCGGGAGTAATGTTATAATTTACCCTCAGTGACATCCGCAACACTTTTTGGTCGATTGAGGCGAAGATATAGCGGTCTTCATCATTAATAGTCTTATGAGCAACATACTGGAGTATTGTATTAAAGGATGAATATCCGGGGCTCAGGGATATTGAGAGTGTATTCATTGGCCTGAAAGTCATATTCAGATTATAGTTTCTGCTCTTTGATGAATTTTCGTCTCCCCAGTTCATATTGCCGAAGAATCCTGCCGAGAAGTTTTTCCTGTCGTCTGTTGAGATCTGGTAGTTAAATCTGCCTCCTGATGGCATTTTCATTGCCGGACCTCCTCTCAACTGGACTGTTGACAACTGTTTAAAGTTAAATCCTCCGCCGAATCCTCCGTTCCAGTAGTTTTTAAAATTCATGTTGACGTTATATTCATAACCCATTCCAGTTATGTCTCCACCGAAGTTGGAAGACATATAAACATCATTATTGATATTCAGGCCCCTAAAGATACTGAAAGGTTCCGTAAAATGATATCCTGTCCAGAGCACATCAAGGATCTGGTCAGCCG
>JBJKPH010000310.1:0-3785 GCA_046706585.1 Bacteroidales bacterium
CAGTAATACTATCCTGCTCATTAATAAACTGACTGATAATATTTCTGATCTTTCCTGTCTCTACAAGGAAACCGTCATGACCGTAAAAGGAATCTATTTCTATGAACCTGCCCTGGAGTACATTGTCGGCAACCAGTTTCTGTTCAGAAGGGGGGAATAATATATCGGTGCTTATACCTATACAAAGGGTTCTGGCAGTTATTCTGCCGAGCGCCTTTTCCACTCCGCCCCTCTGCCGTCCCACGTTATGGCTGTCAGACAACTGGGTGAGCCTGTAATATGACCAGGCGTTGAATCTTTTTACAAGCTTTTCTCCCTGGTAGGCCTGGTATGAACCGGCTCTGAATCCCGAGAGTTTTTCATCATCGTCTTCAGCCTGTGAAACGTCATATGTATTCTGATTACGGTAGCTGAGCATTGCAATTGACCTTGCTGTTTTAAGTCCATGTGTGCCTCCGCAGGGATCATTACTCCTGAAAGTCGGATCGGCCTCAATGGCCAGTCTTTGTGACTCATTAAAAGCTATTGCCCAAGGCGATTGTCTGGCGTTTGAAGCTATAAATACCAGGTTCCTTATGAGTGACGGGTGTGATATACTGTATTCAAGGGCCTGGTGTCCTCCGATTGAAGCGCCCGTAACAACATGAACCGATCTTATTCCCAGGTGTTGACGCAGTAATTCGTGTGCTTTCACCAGATCGCGTGTTGTCAGTACCGGAAAGTCATTAAGCCACTGTTTACCAGTTGCGGGATTTACAGAAAGGGGTCCGGTTGATCCATAGCATGAACCAAGAATATTTGCACAGACAATAAAATATTTTTCAGGGTCAAAGGTTGAACCTTTGCCTATCATTCCGGGCCACCACTCCTCAACATTTGAATTGGCAGTAAGAGCATGGCATACCCAAATAACATTGTCGGCCTGTTTATTCAGAGTGCCCCATGTGTGGTAAGCTATCTCGATACCGCTCAAGACTTCACCGCTTTCGGTGACAAATTCATTATTATATATATATTTCTTCATCTTATTCATGTTTATATATATGATTCAAGTGCCCGGTCAAAATCGTTAATGATATCGTCGATATGTTCAATACCTACCGATACCCTGAAGAGTCCCGGTATCACTCCTGCTGCCCTCTGTTCTTCATCTGTAAGCTGGGCATGGGTTGTTGAGGCCGGTTCAATGATCAGGGTTTTTGCATCACCCACATTTGCCAGATGGCTTACCAGTGAAAATTTCCTGACCAGGTCGCTTGCCTTGTTTTTTCCGGGTTTCAGACAGAAGCTCAGCACTCCACCTGCTCCCTTCGGAAGGTATTGTTGGCCGAGTTCATACCCCGGATCCTCTGCCAGTCCCGGGTAGCTTACCTTCTCTATTGCCGGATGTGCCTGAAGCCACCGGGCGAGTGAGAGTGCATTGGCAACGTGTCTTTCCATTCTCAGTGAAAGAGTTTCAAGTCCCTGGAGCAGCAGGAAGGAGTTGAACGGACTGATTGATGGCCCCATATCACGCAATCCCTCAACTCTTGCACGTACAATAAACTGAATATTTCCTGCCGGTGAATTCTTTCCGAATTTTTCATTATAGACCAGGCCATGATATCCGGGAGATGGGGTTGTAAACTGAGGAAATTTCCCGTTAGCCCAGTCGAACCTGCCCGAATCTGTTATTACACCACCAATGCTTGTTCCGTGACCCCCGATCCACTTGGTTGCCGATTCAACAACTATATCAGCTCCATGATCGATGGGCCTGCAGAGGTAACCGCAAGCTCCGAAAGTATTATCGACTACCAGAGGAATGCCAAAATGTGAAGCCAGGGCAGAAAGTGCTTTAAAGTCGGGGATATTGAAACCAGGATTACCGATAGTCTCGACATAGATCGCCTTTGTTCTTTCGTCTATAAGCTTTCCGAAGCTTTCGGGATCAAGATCTGATGCGAACCTTACTTCAATTCCAAGAGAGGCAAATGTTACCTTGAACTGGTTATAAGTTCCTCCGTAGAGAAACGGTGAACTGATAATATTATCTCCCAGACCGGCTATTGTTGTGAGAGTGATAAACTGAGCAGCATGTCCCGATGCGACAGCCAGGGAGGCAATCCCGCCTTCCAGTGCAGCTACCCTTTTCTCGAATACATCTGATGTAGGGTTGTTTATTCTCGTATAAATATTGCCTGATTCTTCAAGTGCGAACAGGTCAGCCGCATGCGCAGCATCCCTGAAGATATAGGATGAAGTCTGGTACAGTGGCACTGCTCTCGAAAGAGTCTCATCATCAGGTGTATGGCCTGCATGTACCTGTAATGTTTCAAAATTTGAATATGTAAATGACATTGTAATTGCTTTTACAGTTAGAGATGACCATAACGGTATTCCGCATGGACAAAAAATAAAAATTAAGTAGTATAAGGGATTTTAAATCGGTTACACTTCAAACTAAGAGAAAGCTTGAAGTCAGCGCATGCACATAGGCAGCAAAGGTCGTGTAATTAATCGTCTCATTTTCTATTAACCGGACTACAAAGGTAGGAATGATTTTTAGAAATGAAAGGGTTTTCTGAAAAAAGTTGAGAGTGGGTTGAGAGTGGGTTAAGAGTGGGTTAAGAATGGGTTGAGAGTGAGTTGAGAGTAAGTTGAGAGTGGGTTGAGAATGAGTTGAGAAGGGTCCAAAGCAGCCTTCTCAACTCACTCTCAATAACATTTATAACCCTGTTAGCAAGGTTGGGATGGATATATTTATATCTTTACCAAAATCTGAATTAATAAACCAAGTTATGAGAGGCATCAGGAATATATTTTTACCGGTAGCTGCTGTATTGCTTATAGCAGGATGTAATAATAGCAATGTAGATACGAAGGTCGAAATGCTTACCTGCCATGGACCAGAAAAAGGGAGTCTGGTTATTGTGGGAGGGAATATGCATGATACTGCCATTATAAACAGGTTCATATCACTTGCAGGGGGGCCTGATGCACCGATGGTTGTGATACCGACAGCCTCGGGTGCCGACTCAATGGTTTACGAAAGGGAAGCACGGGTTTTGACATCTGCCGGTGCAACAAATGTGTCGGTAGTACATACCTATGACCCTCAGGTTGCAAACACGGAGGAATTTGTTGAACCGATAAGGAATGCGAGTGCAGTATGGTTCCAGGGGGGCAGGCAATGGAGGATCGTTGATGCTTATGCAGGGACCCTTACAGAAAAAGAGATAGCAAAAGTTCTGGAGAGGGGAGGTGTAATTGGTGGAAGTTCAGCAGGAGCAACCATCCAGGGGGCATTCCTAGCCAGGGGCGATACTAAAACCAATATGATAATGATGGGAGACCACCAGAAGGGATTCGGCTATCTTACGAATTCGGCCATCGATCAGCATCTCCTTGTCAGAAACAGGGAACATGACCTTGTGGAGGTTCTCAGGACATACCCCGGGTTGCTTGGAATAGGGCTTGATGAAAACACAGCCATTGTTGTCACCGGGGATGAGTTCGAGGTTGTGGGAGAAAGCTACGTGGCGATATATGACTACAACCTGTGGGATGAAAATCCTTCGGCAACAAAAACATTACCCAACGGAGGGAAGTTCTTTTTCCTTAGGGCAGGTGACAGGTACAATGTTGTCACAAGGAGTGTCTTACGGTGGAGTGGTGGCAACAGCAGGAATATATTTGCCGGACCGCCTGAGGGAGATAACAGGTAAACAGTAACGGAATGTCATTGTACAGGATCAAAGAGGTGTCGGGATCCGGCGATGCTGCTGCATTCCAGGAGTTTCCGG
>JBJKPH010000311.1:0-9012 GCA_046706585.1 Bacteroidales bacterium
GGCAATAACAGAGGTATCTGAGAGAAATGCACGGCTTTCGACATGGCTTTACGACGGCTCGGGTCAACTCTGTGTTGAAGCAGAAGCCGATTATTTCATCTATCCTGAAGAAATCGCCAGAAAAAGACTCCATTATCCCGGGAAAGAGGCATTTTACTTTGACTGAGATAATAAACGGCTGGCATGATCCGGGTCTGGAATTGGCGCAACACGGGACTCAATTATGAAAGTATCATAGTTAGCTGACCTGCCATCCGACCAGATAATCAGTTCGTTTAAAGATCTGGCAGACAAACTCATGGATGCAGATTACGGGTAATAATGACTATAATATTTATAGGGGGTACAGGAAACCCTGCACAGAGTAAAAATAAAAATCCTTATCTTTAAACCTCAGCCAAATACGAAATGATAAGAAATATTATCCTGATAGCCATATCAATGATCTTATCCAATGTAAATGGTCCTGGTTTAACATCAAGGGCTGCTGCCGGCATACCCCAGACACCACTAATAACATTCGGTCTTGTAAGTGATGTACAGTATTGCGATTGTGATTCCATGGGTACAAGATTCTACAGGAATTCCCTTTCTAAGCTCACCGAAGCCATCGATGATTTCAACAGTCACGATCTCGATTTTACTATTAACCTGGGTGACCTGATCGACAGAAACTTCAGTTCATACGACTCGGTCATGCCGATACTCCGCCAAAGCAGTCACACCGTACGCAATGTTGCCGGCAATCATGAGTACAATGTTGAGAGCAGGAAACGAAAAGATGTAAATGGATTACTGGGAATAGGTGACAACGGATATTATTCGTTCGTCATCAAAGGATTCAGGTTTATCATTCTGAACAGCTTTGACCTGAGTACATATTCACCCGACAGGAAAAAAAGGAATCAGGCTGAGAAGATGCTGGAAACAATGGAGCAGGAAGACGCCATCAACGGCTACGATTGGAACGGGGGAATAAGCGACGAACAACTTGCCTGGTTCAGGTCGGAACTCGACAAGGCTGTTTCTGCAGGTGAACTTGTCATTGTTTTCAGTCATCATCCTGCCTATCCCGTATCAGAATATAATATTCTTAACTACAAAGACCTTCTCGATATTGCAGGGCAATACAATAATATCAAAGCCTGGTTCTCGGGTCATGATCATGCCGGGGCTTATGGTAATCTTAATCTGGTCCATTACGTTACTTTCAGGGGAATGGTCGAGACCGAAGATAAAAACGCGTATGCCGTGGTTGAGCTCTACACTAATAAGATATGGATCAAGGGAAGGGGTCGTGAGAAAAGTATGATCCTGGCATACTGATGCCCGGGGCTGGCTGGCATCATTTTATTTCGATATACTTGAAAGGTATGTCAAGAACCGATGAGAAGTATTCACCCCTTTCAAGAATATCATCATCACCAACCTCGTAAAACCAGTTTACCAGGAATTTTTTGTTCTTAAGCGTAACCATCTGCAATCGTTGCAAAAGCTGAATGATATACTTGGCACTTGCACTGTTGAAATACTCCAGTTGGATATCGACACAGGTTAAGGGAGGCGGCTCAAGTACATATTCATCTGCCCAATCGAGAAGGGGTTCGTAAAATTCAGCGACATTTTCATGTATTGATCTTCCCTTTATCCTCATACTGCCTTCCGGCGTCAGAATGATATCCGGCGTATTTCGTGAAGGTCTGATCTGGTATTTTTCCATCCCTGAATTTTTGCGCAAAAATTTATATTAATGCTGATCATTCGTAATTACCCTGAATATTTTTCAAATCTCACATCATCCAGATTGTGAGGTGTCATCTTTCGTTTTCCTTCTTCTATCTCATGTATCATCTCAACCATAGAAGTGTTTACAGGCACCGGAATACCCAACTCACGACCGTTGGTTGAGATAAAACCTTTCAGATTATCAATTTCTGTTCCGCTTCCTTTCTCAAGCGATTGAAGGCTTGAAGATTTTACCTTCCGGAACTTCATTCCGATATACCTGATAGTCAAATGCCTTTTAAATGATGAAAGAAAACCTTTTCTTCCCAGGAATTCGTAGAAGTTCAGCATACCCCCGTAATTCTCAACCCTGATCTTCATAATGTATGCCAGTTCCATTGCTTCCTTCATTATCTCAATGAAAAGTACCCGGGCCTTCCTTTTCCTCAGCATCTCGCCGAGCAATAGCCCTGTAAGGGCACCCAGGGATGTTATGCATGAGTTGATGATTAGCTTTGAAAACCTGTCGCCGATCATGTTTTCCGACTGCCGTACGGGCAAAATAACTGATAGCATTCCTTCCAGTTCATCAAGATTTTTCCTGTTCTCACCTTCGAGATATCCGATCACAAAATTTCCGCCGGAAGTTATCTGCATGGAACCAGGCTGGCTCATGGTCGCACCAAAACCTACTATACAGCTCACCACTCTTCCTTTGCCCAGTATCTTCTCAAGCTCATACTCCGTGATACCATTCTGCATGGCCACTACCATAGTGCTATCATGCATCATTGGTTTAATCTTATGGGCAACCGATTCAAGATCAGTGGCCTTAACAGCAAGAAGAATAATATCACGCTGACCATTTACATGTTCTATCGATGAATAAGCCGGTACTTTCTGCGTAAATTGTTTCACCTTACCGCCAATTATCAGGCCCCTGTCCATAGCCAGGTCACGGTACTCATCATATTTACATACGATCTCAACATTGTAACCGGCCTTTTTCAGGAAAGCGGCCGTAATACCGCCAATTGCACCGGCTCCGATAACCAGAATTGACCTGTCATTTGCTTCCATGCAACTTCTGGTAATTATACTTTAAACCTGGCCAGAGGAGTAATATCATGGCCGGAAAATTCCCCCTTAAGATATTTAAAATAACCATTAATGGCAATCATTGCCGCATTGTCGGTTGTGAACCTCAATTCAGGCAGGAACAGGTTCCATCCCCTTTTGGCAGCTTCACTTTCCACAGCCTTCCTCAATCCCGAATTTGCCGCAACACCTCCTGCTATTCCTATCTCCTTAATCGCGGTCTGCTTTGACGCTTTTACCAGTTTATCAATAAGAATATCCACTATCGTCTTTTGGATCGAGGCACACAGGTCTTCCCTGTTTTCATCAATAAAATTACTGTTTTCTTTTAAGGAATCCCTCAGAAAATATAAAAAATTGGTCTTCAACCCGCTGAAGCTGAAATCGAGACCAGTGATCCTGGGTTTAGTGAACCTGAAGGCTTCAGGATCGCCTTTCGATGCCAGCCGGTCGATATGGGGACCACCTGGATAAGGTAATCCCATTACCTTGGCACATTTATCAAAAGCCTCACCGGCAGCATCATCTATTGTCGAGCCTGCCTCTTTGATCCGCACACCTTTGTCAACGATCAGAAGTTGTGTGTGCCCCCCAGAAACCAGCAGGCAAAGGAACGGTAATCCCGGTGTCCGCTCTTCCCTGCCCTTTTCCATGACCCAGTGCGAGAGAACATGCGCTTCAAGATGGTTCACTTCTATAAGGGGAATCTCCCTGGCAAGAGCAAACCCTTTCGCGAACGATGTTCCTACCAGCAATGATCCCAAAAGACCGGGTCCGCGGGTAAATGCCACTGCGTCAATTTCTGAGATTGACACACCGGCCTTTTTCAGGGCACCGTCGACTACCGGTATCACGTTTGCCTGGTGTGCCCGTGAAGCCAGTTCAGGTACAACACCTCCATATTCCATGTGCACATCCTGATTGGCTATCAGGTTCGAAAGAAGATAACCATCCCTTACTACTGCGGCTGAAGTATCGTCACATGATGATTCTATTGCTAGTATAGTAACCGGCATCTCGGTATTATTTCGATTTTTTAAGTTACTTTTGGAATATGATTTGTGGTACTTAAATACATGACCAAAAATAAGAAAATATATAAATATACTTTAATACCTCTCCTGGTCATTTTCCTGTTGCTGACCATAAGCTTTCTCTCTTCAATGTCCCCTTCCGTTCAAACCTATTTAGGAAAAAAGGTAATGAGCAGGATATCAAGCAATCTGCGTGGTGAGATCGGTTTCAGTGCCATTAACCTTACTTTCTTCAACAGACTGACAGTATCAGATTTTCTGGTAATGGATTATGATGCCGACACTCTCCTCTATTCACCCTATTTCCAGGCCACACTGAGAAAGTTCAACAGAAAAGAAAATTCAATACGGCTGGGAAGAATAACTATCGAAAGCCCCCAGGTCTATTTACACACCGATACAGCCGGTAAACTTAATGCTTCATACTTTTTCAATTCTGCTACACCAGGTGACACATCAAACAGTAGCATGGAAATGTCGATCGATCAGATGAGGATCTATAACGGAACCTTACGCTTTGATAATAATAATTCACATAAACAGGTAACCAGCGGGCTTGACCTCAACCATATAAACATAAGGAACCTGAACCTGATCATGGACGATTTTGACAGGAAGAAGGATAAAACATCCCTTACTCTTTCAGAACTCTCCTTAGACACACCTGAAGGTTTCAGGATATACGACCTGTTTGCCGAAGCCGATATTTCAAAAGATCATATTTACCTTGTAGATCCTACAATCAGATCATCGTACAGCCTTATCAATTCAGACCTTATTGGAATAGATATGGTTCACAATGATTCAACTGTAGACTTTGTCCGCGATGCAAGGCTTAATCTTAAGTTTAACAGGTCACTGTTAGGCATCAGAGACATTGGATTCTTTGTGGGTAACCTCGACGGATTCGACCAGTCCGTAACCCTTTCAGGTGATATCAAGGGTACCGTTTCGGAGCTTAAAGGTCGGCATATCGACCTCTCATATTCAGATATGACCAGGCTCAAATGCGACTTTGACCTGTCGGGTCTGCCCGACATTGCACAGACATTCATATTCGTCGATATCGACCAGTTATCAACACATACATCTGAGATCGAGGCAATAAATATTCCGGGAAAAGGGAATATCGATCTTGGTCCCGAATTCAGCAGGCTCGGCAACCTCGGTTTCAAAGGGAATTTTACCGGTTTTGTAACCGATTTTGTGACATATGGCGACTTCACTACCGACCTTGGTACGGTGTCTACCGACATCCTTTTCAGTCCCGATACGAGTAATTCATTTATTTACAATGGCTCCCTGCAGGCCGTCGGTGTCGATCTGGGCACTATTCTCGACCGCCCCGACCTTCTGGGAAGACTATCATTTACAGCAAATATTGACGGTTCTTCGGAATCCTTCGACCGGTTCAGGGCAAACCTCGAAGGTACTATCGATTCGCTATACCTGAACGGATATGATTACAGGAGTATTGCTCTCAAAGGACTATTCACCGAAAAGATATGGGACGGATCAATAATCTCCGATTCTCCTGACCTCAGGATGGATGTGCTGGGCCGGTTCGACTTCAGTAACGGGCCGCCTGAGTTTGATTTTACACTTAACCTGCTCGATGCTAACCTTCATGCGCTGAATCTCGACCCCGCAGATTCGGTATCCAGATTGTCAATGCTTTTGACTGCCAGCTTCAAGGGAAGCAAAATTGATGATGCAAACGGTGATATAAGGCTTTTGAATTCCAGGCTCAACAGGAATGGGAAGACTTTTGACCTTTATGATTGCAGCCTTACAGCGATCAACAACGATGAGATAAACAGCCTTGAGCTGAATTCCGATTTCGTCGATGGCAGTATCAGCGGCAAATATGATCTGCGCAATATCCTGTCAGATGTTAAGACTGTAGGAGCCCGCCTGATGCCTGCATGGTTTATAAAGGAAGGATCAGTTTATCACCTCTCGTCAAACAGGTTTGATTGTGATCTCAGTTTCAAGCAAACCGACGAACTTAATGATTTCTTTAATACCGGCATTTACCTTGCACCCGGCTCAAGGATAAGAGGAACTGTCGATCCCGATAGTCTCATATCACTATCTGCCAGCAGCGATTATTTTACCTATAATGGTAATAGCATGGTTGATATAGGTTTAAGGGGAGAAATCAACGATACCAGTTCGGATGTTGTACTGACATCATCAAAGGTAAGCCTGGCAAACAGGATAGAGCTGCAGAATTTCAATACCGAACTGTCATCATTGCCTGATAACCTGAGATTTGAACTCGACTGGGCAAATCCGGGTAACCTGGTAAACAGGGGAACTGTTAAGGCTACCGGACAGGTGACATCCCGCAGTGAAGGCGCCCCCCTGCTTTCGGTAAATATTCTTCCTTCTGAAATAACAATTAACAATAACCTGTGGAATATTGAAAAGGCCGGTTTGATGATCGATTCAACAGCCATTGATGTGAACGGGTTTGAAATATTGCACAAGAACGACTTCCTGATGGTTGACGGGAAAATATCACAAAACAGGAATGATACATTGTTCATGAGCTTCAATAACCTTGACCTTTCTGCACTTAACAACCTTAAAAAGCAGGACGCCGAAGCTGAAGGAAGTACAATCGATTTCTTTGTTAGCGGTCTGCTCGATGGCAAGGTAATGCTTACCGATATCTATAATAACCTGCTCTTTGAGACCGACATGCAGGTAAGGGATTTCAAAACAAATGATCATGATCATGGTCTCGTAAAACTGATAACCAGCTGGGATAACAGAGATAAAGTAGTACAGATCGATCTGAGAAATGACCTTGATGGTCAGAATACTTTTGATATCAACGGCACCTACAATCCAGGATCTAAACAGGTATCTATAGTAACCGATGTATCGGATCTCCCCCTTGATTTGCTGAACCTGGTACTATATTCATTTGCATCCGATGTTACAGGTAAAGGCAATGGGAGGGCCTATATTACAGGAACACCGTCTGACCTTAAGATCAACGGGAGTATAATGGCAAATGATGCAGGTATGACTATCGATTATCTTAAGTCAAGGTTCTACTTCTCAGACAGCATCAGACTGGGAGGCAACAGTTTTATTTTCAACAATATAGCCCTGAATGACAATAAGGGAAATAAAGCCACCCTGGATGGTGTGGTTACAAATGATCACTTCAGGGATTTTGGAATTAACCTCAGGATCAATGTTGACAATATGCTTGTAATGGACACCCGTGAGAAGGATAATAACCTCTTCTATGGTACCGCTTATGCCTCGGGACTGGCCACAATAACAGGCAATACCAGTAACCTGGTCTTTAATGTCTCAGCCACAACCGGCAGGAATACCAGGATGTTCATCCCTCTGAACACAAGTGAAGAGGTATCTGATTACCCCTATATAACTTTTGTGTCACACACCACTGAAAGTGATAAACCTGAAATTACCGTCCCCCCACTGAATACTCAGGTCTCAAACACGACTATGGAACTTGGCTTCGACCTTGATGTAACACCCGATGCCGAGGTCCAGCTTGTCTTTGATTCACAACTGGGAGACATAATGAGGGCCAGGGGCACGGGTAAACTTAACCTGGCTATGGATAAGGATGGAAACTTCAATATATTCGGTGACTATATAATCGAAGATGGAGACTACCTGCTTACCCTTGGTAACATATTCAATAAGAGATTCACGGTCGAAAGCGGGGGACGTATAAGCTGGAACGGTGATGTAACCGATGCCGACATCAATATAAAGGCTATATACAAGCTAAAGGCATCTCTATATGATCTTTTCCAGGACGAGGCTTTCAGGGCACGTATTCCGGTTGAATGCCACCTCAACATGACAGGTAAGCTGGCAAACCCCGTAATAGGATTTGATATCTACCTCCCGACAGCAGATGAAGAGACCAGAACCTACCTTAAGAATATGATTAATACAGAGGAAGAAATGAGCAAGCAGTTCCTTTATCTTCTTGTAATGAACAGTTTCTATCCCGATCCCACTTTTGCAGGTGCTATGAATACTACAACGGCAGGAGCCGAAGCAATGGGAGTTACAACAACAGAGATGCTCTCAAACCAGCTTAGTAACTGGCTGTCACAAATTAGCAACGACTTTGACATAGGTTTTACTTACAGGCCCGGCAACGAAGTGAGCAGCCAGGAGGTCGAAGTAGCACTGTCAACACAGTTATTGAATGACAGGGTTGTAATAAACGGTAATTTTGATGTTGGCGGACAGGAATCAACTTCAACAACAAAGGACATTACAGGTGATTTCAATGTCGAGGTCAAACTAACCGAAAAAGTCCGGTTTAAGGTCTTCAACAGATCAAACGACAATATCCTCTATGAAACTGCACCATATACTCAGGGTTTCGGGCTCTTCTTCCGAAAAGATTTCAATCACTTCAGGGAGATCTTCCGGAAAGACAAGTCTAAAATGAAAAAGGAAGAAGACCCTGAAGCAGTTGAAGTAAATCAATAATATCACTATGGGCTATGTACTTAGGTTTACTCTCCTTTGTTTATTCGTTTATTCGTTTATTCGTTTCTCTCTCTCGGTCCCTTCGTCCCTTCGTCTCTTCGTCCCTTCGTCCCTTCGTCTCTCAGTCTCCCTGCCAATTATGATCCCAGGGGGATCATACAATTGTAACCCGGATGTACAGCATGATCCCCGACTCCGGAGGTGTCGCACAAAATCCCCCTCCTATTGGTCTCTACTCCGTTGCTACCGGTAATCTGTTTATCTGTTTATTTGTTTATCCGTCCCTTCGTCCCTCAGTCCCTTAGTCTCTCAGTCCCTTAGTCCCTCTTCCGCCGTACCGCCATAACATTTCCGAATACTTTTATCTTGCGTCTTTTATCTTTTATCTTCCAATAGTCACAGATTCGGAGATCTGCTCCTAACGATTCCTTGCCCCCATGCCCTGTGCCCTGTGCCTTGTGCCCTGTGCCCTGTGCCCTGTGCCTTGTGCCCTGTGCCCTGTGCCCTGTGCTCTGTGCCCTGTGCCCTGTGCTCTGTGCCCTGTGCCCTGTGCCCTGTGCCCTGTGCCCTGTGCTCTGTGCCCTGTGCTCTGTGCCCTGTGCCCTGTGCCCTGTGCCCTGTGCCCTGTGCCCTGTGCCCTGTGCCCTGTGCC
>JBJKPH010000312.1:0-5612 GCA_046706585.1 Bacteroidales bacterium
CAAGTGATCCATGGCAGCCATAAGGGATATTGCCTCGGATCACTTGTTGATTTCCTTACCGGTGTAATGAGCGGTGCCAACTGGGGCCCTTACGTTCCGCCGATAGTCTCCTATTTCGCCGAAAATGAGAAGAAGGTAGGGCTCGGGACAGGTCATTTCTTCGGTGCGATGAGGATCGATGGCTTTATGCCTGCTGAGGATTTCAAGAAAAGGATGGATGAGTGGATCGAAACTTTCAGGGCATCTAACCATGTCGAAGACCAGGAGAGAGTTCTTATCCCGGGAGATGTGGAACGCGATTGGGAAAAGATCAAGATGAAGGAAGGGATAGGTCTTAATGCCAAGGTAATAGAAGATACAAGGGAAGTAGCAGCTTTCTATGGCATGGAATTAAAAGACCCTGAATGATAATCATCATTCCTTTTTAATCACGGAATGTTATTTTTGTCCCGGAATCAATACCGGAACAAATGATAAATATTCTCAATAACAGGAAGACGATAAGGAAGTATTCCGGTCGTGGGATAACGGAAGATCTTCTGTCAGAAATACTTCAGGCAGGAACGCGGGCATCTACAACCGGGAACATGCAGGTATATAGCATTATCGTAACAAGGAGCAGGGAAATGAAAGAGACCCTCGCTCCTTTTCATTTTAACCAGCCGATGGTTAGGGAAGCTCCGGTTTTGCTGACCTTCTGTGCCGATTTTAATCGCTTTAACAAATGGTGCAGGCTCAGGAATGCTGAACCGGGTTATGATAATTTTCTCTCGTTCATGACCGCTGCAACAGATGCGATTATAGTAGCCCAGACAGTATGTGTGGCAGCCGAAGCAAAAGGCCTCGGGATTTGCTACCTTGGGACCACCACCTATATGGCCGGACAGATTATCGATGCACTTGGCCTGCCTCCGGGAGTGGTGCCGGTTACTGCAGTAACCCTTGGATGGCCGGCCGAAGATCCTGAACAGGTCGACCGTCTGCCTCTGGAAGCAATCGTTCATCAGGAAAAATACCACGATTACTCTAACGATACAATCGACAGTATATACCACAAAAAAGAGGAACGCGACGATTCCAGGCAATTCGTTTCAGAGAACAACAAGGAAAACCTCGCCCAGGTGTTCACCGATGTGCGCTACAGGAAAGAGGATAACGAGACCTTCTCTGAACTGCTGCTGAAAGTTCTTAGGAAGCAGGGATTTCTTCCCTGAGAAAAAAGACAGGAAAGCTATGTAAACGCGGATACCGGATCACCGGACATTGTCCTTGGGAGGATAAATATCACCTGCCACACATTATTCGCTGTCAATGTGCTGATAATCAAAAGTTTTGAAAGAGGATTACCTTAGTTTGAAGTCTGTTATGACAGTGAAGAGAGGATATAATCTTTTATCAGTTGATGGATATATTTGATATTGGAGGACTGATAATAACCACAGAAAAACTGAACTATAAGATCTTCATCAGGAAAGACCATCATTACCTGCTCGCCCCATCCCAGAGCACTGAAGTACCTGTACTTCTTGTTTTTTACAGTGAATGTATCTCGCCACCACTGGTACCCGTATGAATCGGAATGTGTAATATATGATGGCAGATCGATCTGAAATCCTGTAGCTTCATCTATCCAGTTCTGTGATAATATTTTATTTCCTTTCCATTCACCTGAATTAATATATATGTATCCGATCTTACAAAGTTCCCTGGAACTCATATAGAATCCTCCTGAGGCAAAAAACCTTCCATTCTTGAATACTTCAATAAGGTAGTCCTCATTCATGATACCGAGTGGTTCAAACAGATAATTATCCATAAAGATCTCAAGATTGGTACCTGCAGCTTTCTCAATAATAGCAGCCAGAACATTTGTTGTACCGCTGTTATACCAGTATGTTGTTCCGGGCAAATAGTCGAGCGGTTGCCCGAGTATCCACCTGATAGGATCATCTTCAAGAAACAATCTGGTTACATCGTTAAGAGGATTCCCAAACGGATAGCTGTTCTCATCAAATGGCAGACCTGAGCTCATAGTCAGAAGATGACGGATTGTTATCCCGGCCTTATCTCCTGCCAGAATGTCGGAGTATTCGGGGAAATAATCCTTGATCTTATCATCCACACTGTTTATCAGACCCTTATCAACAGCTATCCCAAACAATGTTGCTGTTATACTTTTTGATACCGATGCGCAGAAATGTTCGGTGTCCCGTGTATATTCCATCCAATCGCCATCAGCTCCGGGGGGATTGTGTCCGAACTCATATCCTTCGAAATATTCTTCAAAAACCAGGCTGCCATTCTTTACAATTGCGATACTGTGTATCCTACTGTCTTTATTTGAATTAATCTTGTCGATCATCCGCTCAATACTTTTCACATCGATCCCGACATCCTCAAGAGAAGCTGTCGGCCATCCGTCATCAATCTGTTCAGGAACTGAATACTTATAGATTGGATCAGCTTCATGCTTTTTCTCGCACGAATCTGCCACAGATATAATAGCAAGTAGTATAGCACTTATACAAATGTTAAGTTTTTTCATAATAGATTGTTTGAGTTAAATAATAAGTATCCCTGGTGTGGGTGACAGGGAAAAGGAGCTTTCCTGATTATGAATACCGCTCCCTTATCCTGTTGAGATATGAACGGCTTACCGTGAATGGTTCCCCGATTCCCTCAATATATAATAACATTGATTTTGATCCCCTTTTAATTGTCTTTTCAATATAATCCAGGTTTATTATTGTGCCCCTGTGTATCCTGCAGAAATTAATACCCGGAAGCCTTTCTTCCCATTCATTCATTGTTCTTGTAACCATCCACTCTTTCCCATCAACAGTCCTTATCCTTGTATAGTCGGTTGCAGAGGTTATCGTAATAATTGAATTCACCTTGATGAAGTTCATTGACTTTCTGCTGGAAACAAGTAACCGGTCGTTAATATCAAATTTCTCAGATGTCTCCTTCCGTCCTGTACTCTCTGAAGTTATCCGTCCTATAGCTTCCTTTAATCTTGCTTTGGATACCGGTTTCAGCAGGTAATCAAGGGCATTGACACTGAATGCTCTTAATGCATATTCGTCAAAGGCAGTAATAAAAATTACCCTTCCGGTAAATTTTACCATGTTCAACAAGTCAAATCCGGTGCCTTCAGTCAGCTGAATATCAAGGAATAGTATATCAGGATTATATTTCCCCAGACCATCCACTGCCTGCCCGATTGTTGCTGCCTCGCCGATTATCGAAATTTCGGAGAATGATTCGAGTTTCTTCCTGAGTATCGACCTTGCCAGAAATTCATCATCCACTATAAATGCTGTATAAACCATCATTCCTGATTTTTGATTTTCAAACTGACAACAACTTTCCCATCCTTTTCCCCCCAGGTAAATTCAAACCTGTCGTCGTAGGCATTTTTCAATCTTTCCTCCACATTCTTCATTCCATAACCGCCTTCATCATCGCTCTCCCTCCATTTGCCTGTATTCACTACCCTGATAACCAGCATACTATCAGAGCTGTCGGCATATATACCTATTTTCAGGGACTCACCTGACAATCTCATACCATGCTTCACGGCGTTTTCAACCAGGGGCTGCAGAATAAAACAAAGCACTTCCCTGCTCCCCGCTTTCTCCGATATATCAATACTAAATTCAAGCCTTTCTCCAAACCTGATCTTCTCTATTGAGAGATACTTTTCCACAATGGATATCTCGTAGGAAAGTGGAACAAATGTACTTTCATTATTTGTTAAGCTATACCTGAAAAACTCTGATAGTTCAGCTATCATCTCGTCAGCAGCTTCAGGGTTTCTATAAATCAGAGCCTGGATAGAGTTTAGCGAATTAAAAAGGAAATGCGGATTTAACTGGTACCGCAGTAACCTTAACCTTGCTTCGTTAGATTGTGATTTTAAAATAAGAGCTCTCTCCCTTTCAATAAAATACTGCCTGCTGAATTTCAATCCGAAATATAGTGCGCTCCATCCGAAGAGAGGTACTGAAAATCTAATTATTATAGCTGTAAACCTCAGATGATCATTAAAATATTCCCATGCATAACCTCCCGGCAGTCCCCAGGGTATAAACAAATAATGAACCAGATCCCTGATAGTCAGCCACATATTTGCAAATAAAACCGATACCAGGATTGAGGCCAGGATAAGAGGCAGAGGTTTTTTAAGATTAATATAAACTTTTCTGTAGATCACTCGCATTCCGAACGAAAGCACAAATCCGATAAAGTCACTGGTAAACCACGAAACCAAACCTGCCAGGTTATTGATATTGCTGTAATCAGTAGCCAGGTCGAGAATGAAATAAGCTCCCCACCCTACCAACTGGTAAAAGATAAAACTCTGCGTATTCCTGTATATACTATCGGAATTCAATATGATAAAAAATTTGCCGGTGCCCTTTCAGTGATCCATTCAGAAATATCCAACCTGTCATAATAATGTTCAAGCCACTAAAAATATAATAATTTTTCAAATCCTCTGTCGGATAAAGCCCATGCCGGTGTATGTAATTGGATCTACCGGCATGATCGTACCGTAGTCAAGGAACTGACAGTCAACAGCAAATCTGTCAATTACCATATTCATAATTCAGATTCTTCATCCCTTTTCATATTATACAGTGAAAACAGGTTCAGTACTAACGACAATCCGAACATGAGTCCTGCGATGAAAGAGATCAACCCAATATTGCCCCAAAAAATGGAATTGATAAAAAATAATATGATTCCTGCAGCCAACGAGATCTGACCAATGCCAAGAAGAGATTTAATTTTTTTCATTTTTAATATTTTTAAATTGATCCTCAATTAGTTCAACAATACGTGCTGCCCTGGTGTTATCCGGATCAAGGTCAAGACACTTCCTGTAACATTCAAGGGCTTTTTCAAATGATTGTTGCCTTAGGTAGGCCTCACCCAGACTATCCCAGGTGTTTGCCGAATCACTGAATAATTTCGTATTTAGTTTAAAGATATTTACTGCTTCATCAATTAATTCTCTTTCAATATATTCATAACCAACTGAATTAATATCCTCCTCGCTGATCTGCCCTGTCATGAATTTACCATCGTACATACTTGACTGTACTGAATATACTTCAAGAGCTTTTTCAACACCTTCCTCAAGGCAGACACTTACCAAAGGTCTGCAATTACCTGAAAGTATTAACTCAAGAGGCCTGTCAATTGCCCCGGAATAATCACCGAAAGTCTCCTTAACCAGAAAATCAGGGTAAAAGATTGTATCATTTGTGGCAGGAACCGACATCTGGAAAAAGAGCGTTGAAACATCAAGCTCGAGATTGCTGTCAGGTAATCTGAATGGGATATAGTCGCTGTAGAAATCAAGAGGAGCACCAGGAATATCTCCTACAAATACTGTATTTGTATGTCTTTTAAGATCTCCAACACCGATCATTGCAGCGCTGAAGGTTCTTTTGCCGGTGATTGTATAGAAATGGCCCAACCTGTTTATGTGATCTGATTTTATTATGTCGTGAAGAAAAGGAAGAAGCATCAGGCCATTTCCTCCCTCATTAAACCTGAGGTCAAGAATGAAGTAGTCTATCGTCTCCTTATTATCATCAACA
>JBJKPH010000313.1:0-2728 GCA_046706585.1 Bacteroidales bacterium
ATATAACATTATATTTATCCCATGTCTCCAGGTCTCCGGTCTTGTAATATTCTATCAGGCATGCCAGTTCAGTATCCTGTGTTTCAGTTTCAGCTACCTGCTGTGCCTTTTCAAGCCAGTAAATTATCTTTTCAATGGCAGGGCCATACAGACCGTCTGCCTTGTACACCTCCTCGACCACTTTGCCATTCTCTTTTACAACCTTCGAATTTAGTCCGTATGAAACCGGAGTGGGGTCGTCGGGATCTATGATGCCATCATAGTATGCCTCTACTTCCTGCTGTGTAACCCCTTCATAGAAATTTGTTGCAGAGCTGGTTACCAGATCAATGCCTGATCCCAGTTCTACCTTCCTGGGATACAGGTCTGGGTCGAAGATCACCGGCACCAGTTCACTTAAAAGACTGTCAACAGAACTTCCGGTCTTAACAGGCATAGACGCAGGATCAGAGCTCTTTACGAGTTCTTCAAAATAGTCACTGCTGAAACCCGGTTTAAACTTATCATTCGAATAGTGATGGTGTATGCCGTTTGCAAAAAATACTCTTTTGGCATAAGTAAGGAATTCAGCGAACTGCTCATTATCTCTGTCGCCATTATAAGTGTTCAGGATCGCCTCTATGGTCTTCCTGATAACCAGGTTGTACCTGAAATTCTGGTCCCAGAGGATATCCCTGCCACACTGGGCCGCCTCAGAAAGGTAATAAACGAATTCTTTCTGCTTAAGAGTAAGTTCCTCAAAACCTGGAACCTGGTACCGCAATACCCGAATATCTGCAAACTGATCGGCCTGGTATACAAAGTTCTCTTCCGGGGAAGTATCACCTGTATTCTTGCAGCCGGGGAGTAAAAAAACAATCATTGAAAAAAAGATTAATAATACTTTAAATGTTTTCATAGAGTTAACAATGGTTAGATTTGAATTGTTTCAAAATTAATAAAGTTCAGGAAACTAAAATTAACCTGCAGGTATTAAATGTTTTATTAGGTTACACCGGTGAACGATCCTACCTGTGCTCCATAATTCATCTTATTGTCCTGATTTCATACCGACCTTCGAAACAGGTGTAAAAGGACTCACCATATCTGTGATCTATCGTTTAACAGAGGGGAATAAGAATGCCTTAGCTGATATTTTTGGCAGGTGAGAATATAAATTCTATGCCTCCCCATGATCATCGAACTTAAGTTGCCATTGCTGTAGCCGGTAAACAGATCAATCTCTTCCACCCATGCATATGACCAGTGGTCTGTTTCTTTAAAACCGGTTTCATATCTTTCAAAAAGTGACTAAATTTGACTACTGAAGGTATGAATTAAGCTCTGGTTTGATAATTATCTGAGTGACTTTACTATACTTATATTTCAGAACTACATAGTTTATTATGTATTATTAATCATGTATTAAGTAATTGTTATCAATATGTTACTATTTTCATTTTATAATTCAGAAAGGAAAAAAATGAAACTAATAAACAAAATACTGATCTTTTGCCTGGCTTTGCTTGCCGGTATTCAGGCTGCTGCCCAGGACAGAATAACGGGTCATGAATTTGCAACCCGTTCGGAAGTGATAGCACAGGGTGGTATGGCCTGCACCAGTCAGCCTCTTGCCACACAGGTTGCACTGGATATTCTTAAAAAAGGAGGTAATGCTATAGATGCAGCAATAGCTGCCAATGCAGTTATCGGACTTGTTGAACCAACGGGCTCGGGAATTGGAGGAGATCTTTTTGCAATTATCTGGAGTGCTGATAAAGGTAAGCTTTACGGACTAAACGCCAGCGGAAGATCACCGCGCTCCCTGAAGCTTGATTATTTCAGGGAAAACGGATATGAAAGTATCCCGGCATACGGACCACTTCCTGTATCTGTTCCTGGATGTGTCGACGGATGGTACGAAATGCACGATATGTTCGGAACAATTCCTGTGGAGGAACTGCTGCAACCTGCCATAGAATATGCAAGGAACGGATTCCCGGTAAGTGAACTGATAGCCTATTACATCGCGAAAGGGACAGAGATATTAAAGGATTATCCTAATGTTGCCGATGTATATATGCCTGGAGGAAAAGCCCCGGCCAAAGGAGAGATATTCAGGAATCCTGCGCTGGCAAATACACTTGAAAAAATTGCAAAAGGCGGAAGGAATGAATTCTACAGGGGAAGCATAGCCAGGGTGATCTCAGATTTCATGAAAGAGCAGGGAGGCTTCCTCTCATATGACGATCTGGCCAGACACCATTCTGAATGGGTTGAACCTATCTCGACTAATTACCGGGGTTACGACATTTGGGAATTACCTCCCAATGGCCAGGGTACGGCAGCCCTTCAGATACTGAATATTCTTGAAGGTTTTGATATCGCAAAGATGGGGTTTGGTTCAGCCGAATATATACACACCTTCGTGGAAGCAAAAAAACTGGCCTATGAAGATCGTGCAAAATATTACGCTGATCCGTCATTTGTAAATGTTCCTGTCGAAACATTAATATCGAAAGAATATGCCGCTGAAAGGAGAAAACTAATCGACCCTGATAAAGCAGCAGATACTTATACACCGGGTCAGATTGAACAGGGTAACACAATCTATATGACCGTAGCTGATAAATTTGGCAATATGGTATCGCTTATTCAGAGCAATTACCAGGGTCTGGGTTCGGGTATGTGCCCTCCCGGTCTCGGTTTTATTCTCCAGGACAGAGGCGAACTTTTCTCTCTCCAGGAG
>JBJKPH010000314.1:0-3068 GCA_046706585.1 Bacteroidales bacterium
ATCCAGATGAGACTTCTCAGACTGCTTATACTCAATCAGTTCCTTGCATCTTTTGTTTTATACCTCAGATCGAATATTGCTGCCCTGCAGCTTTTCAGGCTCGACTCTATACTATCTGTCTCCGACAGGTTTATTATGATTCTGATATGCGGAGCCCTTTTATGGGGAGGCTTTACACACTCGCCGTTCAGAATAGAGTGGTTGGTTCTGAGTCAGACGGCTGCCTATTCCATCACGCTTATAATATGTTTCTCGGCGGTAATGATAAAAGGAAGAATTACCGGCATAAGCTTTTCGGTAAGCGAGATAAAAAGAATTCTGAAGGGCAGTGCCCCCTTCGCGTTGCTGTCACTCTTTATGGCAGTTTACTGGAGGGTTGATACTGTAATGCTCGAACGGATGCTAGACGGCGGGAAAGGGGAGGCTGGTATATATGCCCAGGCTTTCCGCCTGTTCGATGCCGCATCGATGATCCCTTACCTTTTTGCTATCATCCTGTTACCAATGTTTTCGAAGATGCTCAGTTTGAATGAAGAAATAACAGGTCTACTTAAGTCATCTGTGGCTCTGATAATAATACCATCGGCTATTGCCGTGGCAGTTTCCCTGTCGTTTTCACGGGGCATAATGGGAGAATTGTATACCGGTCATGTGTCAGAATCATCGGGTTTGTTGTGGATAATGATGTGTGGATATATTCCGGTATCAGCAGGTTACATTTTCAGCACGTTGCTGACAGCTATGGGAAAGCTTAAAGCAATGAACATGGTTGCATTCGGAAGCATGGTACTTAATATTCTGCTAAACCTTTTACTTATTCCGGAATTCCTTGCTAAAGGATCGGCCATAGCTTCGGTTTTTACACAGACCGTTGTTTGTATCCTTTTTATAATTTTGGCGGTTAAAGGATCAGGAATAAAAATAGGAATGAGCTTTAATATCCGTATAATCAGCTATATAGCTCTGGTCTTAATGGTCTCTGTGCTGATCAGGATAATAGCCGTGCCACTACTGCCGGGGATACTGATAATAACACTTTCGGGTCTTATTTTTCCCTTCCTCACAGGGTTGATCAGCCCACGTTCTTTAGCCGGTCTGATTGATGGAAACAGCAAATAATCAGGGCCAAAGGGTGGTATATATCTAAAAATGTATATTTTTGACTGTCGTATTTTAACAAATTATGCCGAAGAGGGGGATCTTATTAGTCATATTTTGTATGAGCCTGTTATATGCCTTCCCGCAGGAAATAACACATGAGGTTCTGGTTCCGGCAGCGTCTGTTGCTATCGGAGGAGGTTATTCTATAAGTCAGACCATAGGAGAACCAATTGTAGATTTCATTTCAAGCGGAGGGTTCGATCTTACACAGGGGTTTCAGCAGCCCGGTATCTTGTTTGAACCAAGGCCCAAGCCACAGGGTACAGGTGTGAAAGTATATCCCAATCCGGTATATGATCACTATCTTAAGCTGGAGCTGTTCGGGGAAACGGGTGCTGACTATGTTGTCACATTGTTCGGGATGGACGGTTCGATATATTTAAGGAATATATATAAGTTCGAGGGCAAATATTGGGCTCTCGAATCATTGGATCTCACTCAATTTAAGCGGGGGATATATTTTGTAAGGGTAACATCATCTGATAAGAAGATATCAAGGTTGTTCAAGATTGAAATAATGTAAAATTCTATTGTTATGAGAATTTGCAGGAGATCGATAATTGTTATTGCGTCATTCCTGCTGATCGGCATGGTTGCGGGACAGGAGGTTCCATACGGCATTAATTACCAGGCGGTGGCAAGGAATGAGCAGGGCGATGAACTGGCAAGCAGGATCATTGATGTAAGGTTTTCGATAATTTCAGGTTCATCGGTTGGGACTGTCGAGTACCAGGAAGTGCACACTGGTATAACTACTTCCAGATACGGGGTCTTTTCCCTGGCTATTGGCCAGGGCACACCTGTAAGCGGTGTTTATGAAAAATTTTCTGATATACCGTGGGAACTTGATGATCACTGGCTCAGGGTTGAGATTAAATTCTCATCAGATTTCGTGGATATGGGAACAATGAAGTTTTCCAGTGTCCCATATGCACTTTATGCTGCCCGATCACTAGAGCCCGGGCCACAGGGGCCTCAGGGTTCAGCGGGGCCGGAAGGACCACAGGGGCCACAGGGCCTGCAGGGACCTCCGGGGGATCCGGCATCAGACAATCAGAATCTTTCATTCGACGGTGAGAACCTGAGTATCGAGGGAGGAAATACCGTTAACCTTGCAAACCTGCTTAATGTTAACGATGCTGATGCCGATCCGGTTAACGAGATACAGGAACTCAGGTTCGATGACGATTCACTGAGGCTCACCCGTACGGTTGATGCTCCCAGGATCTACCTGGGTGATTACATGCAGGATATCACTTTCAACGATGCCGATAACTCTCTTTCGATTTCGGGAGCTAATCAGGTGAGCCTGGCAGCGCTCGTTAATACCGATAATCAGCAGCTGTCATATGATCCTGTAACGCATGTCCTGACAATAACCAATGGTACCAACTCTGTTGACCTCGACGACCTCAAGGATGATGATGATGCCAGCAGCACCAATGAACTTATCACCGATATGACAATGTCGGGCAATGAGCTTGTGGTCACTGAAGGAACGAACGAGAAGCGTGTTGACCTGAGCAGCAATATGGTTGCTTTCAGGGCAAGAAAAAATCTTAGTGATGCAGGCCTGGACCTTCTCCGGGATTATGACTTTGTGCCGGCAAATGTGGATTATAATACTGGATTCATATACAATAATTCGACTGGCGAGCTTACAACTTTACTTGGCGGGGTTTATACTTTCAATGTTGGGTATTATGCTAATGGGTCGGGGGATATCCGAAAACTATCTTTCTACCTGAATGGTGCACTATATGAAACTTTACAGTCTGGAATAGCAGGAGGCACATCACTAGTTAGATCAATTACTTTAAAACTCGACCAGGGAGATGTAGTTAAAGTAGTTTTTAATACAGGATCATCATCTGAATCAGGAACCGGTACTTTTTCCGGGTATAAAG
>JBJKPH010000315.1:0-6277 GCA_046706585.1 Bacteroidales bacterium
CGAGCAATGATCGTATGGCAGCTCCATGGTCTCAGTTCCGTTCACCCTGTACGAGGTACATATCTTTATTGACCTGAAGCCGGTCAGCACATCAGCCTTTGTCATAAACAACCTGGTTACACCGTTAATCATACACGAATATTTAAGTGCGGGAAGGTCAAGCCATCCGCACCTTCTTGGTCTGCCCGTTGTCGATCCGTATTCATGACCCTGGTCCCTGAGTTTCTGACCGGTGTTGTCTTCCAGTTCGGTCGGAAAAGGACCGCTTCCAACCCTCGTGCAGTAAGCCTTGAAAATACCAAATATCTCTCCTATTGCCTTTGGCGATATACCCATACCCGAACATGCTCCTGCACTTATTGTGCTCGATGATGTTACAAACGGGTACGAACCAAAGTCAATGTCAAGCAAAGTTCCCTGTGCACCTTCTGCCATTACCCGCTTATCGTGCATAAGCTGCTCATTCAGAAGGTACTCGGTGTTGGCAAACTTAAAAGTTCTCATCACCTCTATTCCTTCCATCCATTCCTTCTCAAGGTCATCCAGGGAAAAATCAAAGTCGAAAGCAGCAAGTATCTTCATGTGGTCCTCCTTATGCTTCTGGTATTTTTCATCAAAATCATCTGCAAGGATGTCACCCACGCGTAACCCGTTACGACCTGTCTTATCATTATATGCCGGACCAATACCCTTAAGGGTGGATCCTATTTTTTTTGTACCCTTCGATTTTTCATATGCTGAATCAAGAAGCCTGTGTGTGGGAAGTATCAGGTGTGCCTTGTTCGATATTATTAACCTGCTTCTTATGTCGGGTATTTCTTCAGACAGGTAGTCGACCTCCTTACTGAAGACTGCCGGATCGAGTACAAGACCGTTTCCTATTACGTTCATTTTACCTTCATGAAATATCCCGGAAGGAATAGTATGAAGGATGAATTTTTTATTATTGAACTCCAGGGTGTGACCTGCATTCGGTCCTCCCTGAAAACGGGTTATTATATCATATCCGGGAGTAAGCGCATCGACAATCTTGCCTTTACCTTCATCCCCCCACTGCAATCCTAGCAAAATATCAATCTGGTTCATATCAAAAGGTGAGTGAAAAATGAAAACTTTACAAAATAGGAATATTTTTTCAGATGGTTCTGTCCGGTGAAATATTGTTGAAAAGTAGCAGGGAAATGATCATTGTTATTCTTCCTCTTCCTTTCCCTCTTCCCTGGCTTCACCATAAATATAGAGCGAATGGTACAGCGGCCTGAAGTTGTTCAGTTCACAGGCTGTGTTAATTATATCATGTATCCTCGGATCACAGAATTCTATTACCCTTCCGGTTACAGTATCTATCAGGTGATCGTGCTGACCGCACTGGTAGGCTCTCTCAAACTGAGCAATATTCTTTCCGAACTGGTGTTTTATCACAAGATTGCAGTCAAGCAGCAGTTCAATGGTGTTATAGAGAGTAGCCCTGCTGACCCTGTAATTCTTGTTTTTCATGAAAATGTAAAGCGACTCAATATCGAAATGTCCACTTCGGGAATATATTTCGTCCAGAATGGCAAATCGCTCAGGGGTCTTCCTGTGTCCTTTCTTTTCAAGGTAGTCAGTGAAGATCTGTTTTACTGTCTTGCGTGTTTCCTCATTTACCATTAACTGCTTCCAATTTTACTTAAAAATAAATCTTTTTATTATCCCGTCAAATTATTGAGTCAAATCCTTATCAGGCAAAATCTTCAACCCTTTTTACGCTTTCAAGCCCCTTTATATTTACCAGTTTCATTATCAGGTTGTTGAGGTCATTGGTGTGATGAACAAACAGGTCGATAGTTCCTTCGAATATCCCTTCATTCACCGATATGTTCACATTTCGCATATTTACATTTAGTTCTTTTGATATAATTGCCGTCACCTCGTTCACGATACCTATCCTGTCGATCCCCCTTATCTGTATCCGTGCGAGGAAAGAGACCAGTTTATGGATGGTCCATTTTACAGCTACCAGTTTATTGCCTTCGTTTGACATTAGTTTTATTGCAACAGGGCATTTGGGTTTATGGATGATCAGCCTGTTATCTTTTGACAGGTAACCGAGAACTTCATCCCCGGGGATCGGGTTGCAGCATTTTGCAATCTCGTACAGTGGTTTCTTATCATCAATATTTTCCCTGAGGAGAAAGGGTACCTTCTTGTCTATTGAGATGGTTGATCCCTTATCTGACTGTTCGGGTTTCTGGGATGCTGCAAGTCTTAATTCCCAGTATTTTACAAGCCTGTTTGAACTGCTTTTTTTCACTACCTTTCTCAGGTTCTCAAGATCTATCAGGCCCGAGGCTATTTTTGTATGCAGTTCTTCCTCATTAAGGCAGTCATAACCGGCAAGAAGCTTCTTGTAAATTTCCGGATCAGGTGTGATATCTATCTCCTTCAGTTTCCCTGCCAGTATTGCTTCTCCCTTTTCGGCAAGCTTCCTTGAGTCGGCTTTAAGTATCTGTTTGATCTTATACTTTGCCTTGGCAAGTGTAACATAATCAAGCCATTCCTTCGAAGGTTTCGATTTGTCGCTGGTGATTATCTCCACCTGGTCACCACTCTGAAGAACAGTGTTCAGGGGCATCAGTTTATAATTGATCTTGGCACCAATGGCGCTGTTTCCAACTTCTGTATGTATCTCGTATGCGAAATCCAGGGCGGTTGCTCCCTTGGGCAGGGTTATGATATTCCCTTTAGGCGTGAAGACCATGATCTCAGATGAGAAGAGGTTCATCTTGAACTCATCAAGGAATTCTATCGGGTCCTCTGAAGGGTTTTCAAGCATCTCCCTTATTTTCTTGATCCATTTGTCGAGCTCGCTCTCCTGTGAACCATCACCCTTGTATTTCCAGTGTGCTGCATATCCTCTCTCGGCAAACTCATCCATCCTTGTGCTTCTTATCTGTACTTCCACCCATCTTCCGCCCGGTCCCATAACAGTAACATGAAGTGCTTCATAACCATTGGCTTTGGGCCTGCTTATCCAGTCTCTTAACCTGTCGGGTTTGGGAGCATAGATATCTGTTATAATGGAGTAAATGTTCCAGCAGGTTGTTTTCTCTGAAACATCTTTCTGAGGTTCAAAAATTATCCTTACAGCAAGAATGTCATATATCTCCTCGAAAGGAACATTCTTGGTCTGCATCTTTTTCCAGATCGAATAGATCGATTTTGGTCTGCCGTTGATATCAAACTTAAGACCTGTTTCTTCCAGCTTTTCAATCACGGGCAGTGAAAACCTGTTTATCATTGCCTGGTTTCTCTTTTCCCCGTGCCTGAGTTTCCTGTTTATTTCCTCGAATATCCTTGGATGCCTGTATTTGAGGCTGAGATCTTCCAGTTCTGATTTTATTGCATATAGTCCAAGCCGGTGTGCCAGAGGAGCATAGAGATATATTGTTTCGCCTGCAACCTTCATTTTCTTTCTTTCAGGAAGAGAGTCAAGTGTTCTCATGTTGTGCAGGCGGTCTGCGATTTTTATAAGTATTACCCTTAGATCATCTGACAGGGTAAGCAGCATTTTCCTGAAATTCTCCGCCTGCATTGAGGTGGTTTCATTCTGATAAGTGGAGGAGATCTTTGTCAGACCGTCAATAATGGATGCGATCTTTGGCCCGAACATTTCATTGATATCTTCAATAGTATATTCTGTATCTTCCACTACATCATGCATAAGGGCACATGCGATCGATTTTGCTCCCAGCCCGATCTCCCTGTTCACTATTTTCGCTACCTGTATGGGATGAATAATATAGGGCTCTCCTGAACGGCGGCGCATGTTCAGGTGAGCTTTATTTGCCAGATCGAATGCTTTTCTGATCAGATCCTTATCCTCTTCCTTGTTGCAGCGGATAAGATTGTTTATCAGAGAGTTAAACTCCTGGTTTATAAGCTTGAAATCCTCCTCTGTAAATACATCTTGATTCCCCATAGTTACTAATAGGCACAGGTTACAAATATAATTATTATTATACCAATCCTAAGCGGTAAATTCCTAATTATAGAAGGATTGTAACCGTTCCGCTTTTCCTTATTGACCGGCCGCCAGGCGTTTCAGCCTCCAGGAACCACAGGTATACATCGCTCCTTAGTACATTTCCCCTGTAGATACCATTCCATTCGTCAAGGTAGCTTGCAGTTTCAAAAAGTGTTATACCTGATTTCGACTTGATTATCAGGTGGTAGAATGAGGGAGTGAATGGGAATACAGGTCTGAATGTATCGTTCCTTCCGTCTCCGTCGGGGGTAAATGCATTTGGGACATACACCTGTGCGGGAGGCATTGCACAGGAAGTGGCCGATCTGCTTACCATACCCGGTACATGTGTATTACCTGTTTCTTCCACCTCAACAAAATAGCATACCGAATCGGTTGTTGATTCGTAGGCGAAATCACGCAAAGGGTCAACAAATAAAGTATCAGCCGGTTGAACAGATGCAATCTCACCAAAAATATTCCCGTTATTCCTGAATAACCTGTATCTTAAGACCTCACCCTCGTATTCATGGTACCTGTCCCATCTTATTCCGATATTATCTCCGTCGGAAATGGCGAGTGTTCTTACCATGGTCGTAATATTCGAATATTTTACAATATTGGCGCAACTGTTCACGGCTCCGGCCCTATAATAATATACATTACCGCCGGCAGGCTGATCGGTATAAATGAAATTACCGTCGTCATCGTTGATATTGCCTATTGCAGTGAAATTACCTTCAGGGGATCCGCTTCTCTCAATTATAAATCTGCTTATCCCGGAGAGGGGATCATAACTGAATGATAGTTCCACACCATTCTCAGATACCCGGCTGTAATCAGCATTGATCCATTCAGGGGGACGCGCTATTCCTGTGTAGACACAACTCCTGTTCGACCCCGAACTATCACTGCTCGTGAGCCTGGCATTAACTATAAAACAGTAGTCAGAGCCTGCCTCAATCTCTCCCATACTGAAGGTGGTGTCAGAAAAAGGTACAGTGCCGGCTTCAGAAAAAAGACTGCCATTTACCGAATAACTTATTCCGTATGCGTCAACCTGCTGTATGCCTGTGTTATACCTGTTCCATACAAGCCTGATCATGTTATTGCAGGTATCAAGTTCGCTTTCGAGGAAAATAGTCGTCAGAACATTTGAGAGGGGACTTGTATTACCCGATGAGTCAATGGCTGCGATTACATAACTTACGCTAAAGTAAAGCGGATTTGATCTCATATCGGTATATGAATTGGCAACCGGGTTAAAGATCGTATCAAATGCGATCCCTTCTCCTCCGCTGTAGAGGTAGATGACATAGCCCGCAACATCAGGTGAGCCACCCGGACTCCATGAAAGAGTAGTATGACCTGATGAAGGGGCAACAGTGATCAGATCAAGAACCGGGGGTAACGGTCTTTCAGTGTCCTGAGCCCGGATGACTGCATTTGCCTGCACAGCCAGAATCAGGATAAAGATCTTCAATATTGTGTTTCTGTTGACCATTTTTACAAACTTAGCTAAAATAGGGCTTTCAAGATGTTATTGTTTCTATATTTGTACTCATGAAATTTGGGAAATCGATCGATAGGTTACTGATCTGGCGGAAACGGAATATACCTGATAATATTTTTATATTGATACTCAGTGTACTTGTGGGTGCCCTGGCCGGTTTCAGTGCGGTTATTATAAAGAATCTGGTTCGGTATACTGAAAATCTCCTGACCAATGGTTTTAACCTTTCGAACTATAACATTTTCTTTCTGATACTGCCGATTACAGGTATAATGCTGGCAGTTGTATTCACCAGGTTTATCCTGAAACAGGAAGTTACGCATGGTATCCCGATGGTTTTATATGCCATATCAAAGACTAACGGGAGGATGAAGCCTCACAATATATTCTCTTCAATAGTTACAAGTGTCCTAACTGTAGGTTTTGGCGGATCGGTCGGACTCGAAGGACCGACGGTAGCTACCGGTGCGGCGATCGGATCGAACATTGGACGCTGGCTGCGATTAAGCTATAAGCAGATACTTACCCTGCTGGGATGTGCATCTGCCGGTGCTATGGCAGCTATCTTCAAGGCTCCGATAGCAGCGATAATTTTTGCCCTGGAAGTAATTATGCTTAACCTCTCCATGTCATCACTGGTGCCCCTGCTTATTTCAAGTGTCACGGCATCGCTGATATCCTTTATTTTCCTGGGTCAGAATGTTCTCTATAGCTTTACGCTGAGGGAGGGTTTTATTATTGGTGATGTACCTTACTAC
>JBJKPH010000316.1:0-2024 GCA_046706585.1 Bacteroidales bacterium
TATGCCTGTTTTGTTACTTTCTCCAGGTCGCTCAGGGCTCCTGTGGATATCTTACCAAAAACCAGTTCTTCTGATGCACGTCCACCAAGCGCATATGCCATCTCATCGAGGATCTGCTCGGTGGTGGTGAGCTGTCTCTCTTCAGGAAGGTACCATGCTGCACCAAGGGCTCTGCCTCTCGGGATAATTGTAACCTTAAGCAGCGGACTTGCATGTTCGAGGAGCCAGCTTACAGTGGCATGACCTGCCTCATGGTAGGCAATGGTCCTTTTTTCATCCATTGATATGATCTTTGTCTTCCTTTCCAGGCCTCCCACTATACGCTCGATAGCATCCAGAAAATCCTGTCTTTGAACAACCTTCTTGTTCTTCCTGGCAGCCACGAGAGCAGCTTCATTACAAACATTGGCAATATCGGCACCGGAGAAACCCGGAGTCTGTTTAGCAAGGAAACTTACATCAAAGTCCTTTTCTATCTTGATAGGACGAAGGTGCACTTTAAAGATAGCCTCCCTTTCGTTGAGATCGGGTAGTTCAACATGTATCTGACGGTCGAAACGACCTGCCCTCATGAGAGCCCTGTCGAGTATGTCGGCCCTGTTGGTTGCGGCCAGTATGATAACACCCATATTGGTACCGAAACCGTCCATCTCCGTAAGAAGTTGGTTAAGTGTATTTTCTCTTTCGTCATTTGAACCGAAATTAACATTCCTTCCTCTTGCCCTTCCGACAGCATCTATCTCATCAATAAACACAATACAGGGAGCCTTCTCTTTTGCCTGCTTGAACAGATCACGAACACGCGAAGCTCCAACGCCTACAAACATCTCAACAAAATCAGATCCGGAAATAGAGAAAAAAGGCACATTGGCCTCACCTGCAACGGCTTTTGCGAGCATTGTCTTTCCGGTACCCGGAGGACCTATAAGGAGAGCACCTTTTGGAATTTTACCGCCGAGCTGGGTATATTTTTTCGGATTTTTCAGGAAATCCACAATCTCCATCACCTCAGTCTTTGCCTCCTCCAGTCCGGCAACATCGTTGAAATTGAGTTTTACATTAGTATCCTTATCAAATATCTGGGCCCTCGATTTACCGACACTGAATATTGATCCGGCACCACCGGCTCCACCTCCCGACATTCTCTTCATCATGAAAAGCCAGAATATTATCAACATCACCGGTAACAGGAGCCATGAAAGTATATCCCCCAGGTAATTCTTCCTTGTAACATAGTCGGGATATATAAGGTCCTTTTCCGCATAACCGGCCGCTTTCTGTGCATCCAGCAAAAATGGTTCAAAATTACTTATGTCACCGATATTATAAACAAAATTCGGCTTAGGTTCGGACAACCCGAAACTGTTGGATGGTTTAACAAGGTTTGGATACCTGCCTGACTCTACTGCATTCTTCGTCAGATAAATCTCTGCCTGTTCTTTGTTGACCACAATAATCTTTTCAATATCATGATGTTCTATCATGCTCTTGATCTCACTTGTCGTGGTCTTAGGTACTGATTTACCACCGGCAAATACCTGGAACAGGATAGCCGATACTGCAAGGATCGCAAAAATCCAGTTAGTGTTAAACCGCGGCTTTATGTTCTTATCAGGCTTTTTATCAGTGCCCTGATTGTTATTTGCATTCTCTGCCATAAATATTAACCTTTCTTAATTATATCTTCCATCACTGTTATTTCAGCGTCAGCCCAGAGCGACTCAAGGCTGTAAAAATTCCTGTATTCTTCCAAAAAAATATGTACAACAACATTCCCATAATCCAGTAATACCCAGAAACTGTTATCCAGACCTTCAATATGCTGAGGCTTTTCGCCGGTTTCCTTCCTCACTGTGTCCTCCACTGAATCGCAGATTGCACCCACCTGTGTTCCTGAAGTAGCATGACATATAACAAAGTAATCGGTGATCCTGTTTTCGAGTAAACGTAAGTCAATTTTCAGTACATTTAATCCTTTCTTTTCAAAAATACCCTTCAAAATACTTCCAAGGAGTATGTCATCT
>JBJKPH010000317.1:0-9332 GCA_046706585.1 Bacteroidales bacterium
ATCCCGACCCTTAATTCTTCTTTTAGTTTAAAAAAGGCTTTCAATCATCTTTTTTGCCTGGTCCCATCTGTCCGAATCCATTTTGGCACCAACAACCTCTATTACTTTTCCCGATAGGATACTCCCCATTGCACCGCATTTGTCAGCCGAAAAACCCGATGCCAGTCCATACAAAAACCCGGTTGCATAAAGATCGCCCGCTCCTGTTGTATCCCTGCATATGGCATTGATAGGGTCTATCTCGTATACCTCCTCTCCCATTTTCACAATTGATCCTTCCCCTCCTCTTTTCAATATTACAATATCGCTTATTGTACCAAGCTCTTCCAGCGCATCCTTTCCTTCTTTGTCAGTCAGCGCCCTGGCCTCCTCCTCATTGGCAAACAGGATATCCACATACTCCTTAACCACTCTGGTAAAATCATCCCTGTAGGCTTCAACCACGTTGAAACTGGAGAGATCAATAACTATTGAAATGCCCGCCTCCCTGGCTTTGGAACAACACTTTTCAACCAGGTCGGGGCTGTTAATTAGATATCCCTCAACGTAGAGGTAATCATATCCTTTGAATAATGCTGAAGTGATATCTTCTGCGACCAGTTCAACTGCGGCCCCCAGATAGGTGGCAAAAGTCCTTTCCGCATCAGGTGAGATCATCGCAACCGAAGTACCAGTATCTATGTCTTTCTTCTTAAGAATTGTACTACAGCCAGCCCTCCTCATCTCATCATTGAAGAATGTGCCTGTCTCATCATGGCCGATAGCACCGATGAATCCCGAGGGAACTCCCATTATTCCCAGTCCGTGCATTGTGTTTGCCACTGATCCTCCCGGGGCAAGATATTTTTCAAGGTCATAGGTCATTTTTCTTATTTCAGCAGACTCTTCGGCTGAAACCAGGATCATGCTCCCTTTCGGAAACCCCAGCGCCGAAAGTATGTCATCATTCTTCAAGCTAACCATTATATCAACAAGTGCATTCCCAATGCCAATAATCTTCTTCATATGAACATCTGATTTCAGTGGCTTTTCCGCTGCCAAAATATTTGTCAAATATATTGGTTAATTCACTAAAAGCCTTTATTTTTGCCACGCTATTTCAGGAGGAACTCCTGGGAAGTCAATAATCCTCAGTAGCTCAGTTGGTCAGAGCGGCGGACTGTTAATCCGTAGGTCGAAGGTTCGAGCCCTTCCTGAGGAGCTGAAAAACCTGGCGAAAGCCGGGTTTTTTTATTGTTCGCTGAAGGGCGAGAAGTTTATCCCGGCACACTGTTTCTATTTTAATACCTGTAGAAGATAATAATATTAACCTGGTGGCGCTTAAGATCTATCTTTGTTACCCTTGCTTTCATAATATTCAGACCTGTAACCTGTTTAAGCCTCACAATCAGGTCGGCCTCACTCAGATATGCATCTTCAACCACGTTATAGATCAGCTCCTGTTTTCTGATATTGCTTTTTGTAAGGAACATCTCCATTATCCATGTAGGCAGAAGGATAAGTGTATTAAGTAAGAGTATACCATTAATGGGATCAATGAAATTAACCAGTGAATTTATCATCGAGATGCCTATTACCAGAAAAAGGTAGGTCATCTCTCTTACCGGTATGCTTTCGGTCCTGTATCTCAATATTCCGAACAAGGCAAACAAACCCAGGGCAAATCCCAGTTGTACGTCTACCATTTCCAGGGCTGTGCAGATCATAAAAACAATTATTCCCAGCAGGAAAAACGAAAACATGTATTCCGGAATACCTTCCCGCCTGAACCTGAAATAAAGGAACCTTATAAGGATGATCAGACTTAATATATTCAGGCCGAACCTTATAAGGAATCCTGTAGTGCCTTCCAGATTTGCATGCAAAAAGAAAGGCTGAAACATGATCTTTTCCATAGCTATTGATTTGTTTTAATGCAATTATTGTTCATCATCTGTATTATCTTATCCTTTTTGTAAAGCGAATAAAAATCTTTTACATAATTCTTTATATCCGTTCGTTCAACCCAGTCAAGGTAACTGAATTTCCTTATCAATTTAAGGATCTCTTTCCTGTGCAACATAAATTCTTCAAGCATTAGCCTGTATTCTTCCTCACTGCGGCAGGGCCCAAGATATGCCCTGTCCCTAATAGTCTCAAGCCCCAGGTCGGTTCTGGGTACTGAATAGTCAGCGTTTACAAATCCGCTATAATCAAAATCATAAGGAATAGCAATTATCCGGTCAGGATCAATCTTATCACTCTGTATTAATCTGAAGTTTTTTACGATCGAAATAAACCAGTCACAATTGCCTATCATAAATTCAAAGAGCGATATCCTGTCGTATAGCCCCTGTACAAGTTTATCGTAACTTAATTCTTCATCGGTTACCTCCGATGCACTGAACCTGTCAAGGATCATTTCCATTGGTTCAATGAAAAAAGCATACCTGCTGAATGAATTACCACCCGTTCCCGTATCTATATAATTAACCTTAAGAAGCCGTACCCTGAAACTGAACTCGTTTAGAATATTATAGATACGGTACACAAGGTACTCTTTAAGCAGGTAGCTCTCGTATTTATCATCAGGGTTACAGTTGGTAACCATCTTCAGGTTGCTGACATCAGATATCAACTCCCCTTCGGCGCCTGATTTTTTAAGGTTTATCCTTATCGGCGGAAATGAACATTCGCGATACCTGAAATTACCCCTTGCCCTGATCCGTACTGGAGTATTAACAGAATCCCTTCCTACTGTAAACACTGTTACAATTCCGTCAAGGTAGCCCTCATCGGGTTTTTCCTGCATGAACCTGGTGATATCAAATCTTAAATCAAACTCGATCAGTTTATTACTTGAAAAAAGGTTATCCGAGAAAGGGACAGTATCATATATATTCTCATTATTTTTTTCAAAAACAGGATCTGCCGGTCTGGCTATTTCCGTTATGATTAAGAATAAACTCAGTATAAGTATCAGATTCCTGGTGAATGAGATCAAATCTTTCATCCCGTTAATTATAGTCTATACATTCCCTTTTTATTCTACGCAGGACTGCCCCCGTTTCACAATCGTCAAAGAAAGATTCAAGGTAATCAACCATTCTTTTTTTTGTTTTCTCATTAAGATATTCAAAATCCTGTATCAAGCCGATGAGGTCAGCCCTGTGTGATATGAAATCATTTATCATAAGTGACAATTGCTCTTCAGATCTGCATGGACCCCGGTATATCCGCTGTTTTACATCCTTAATATTCAGTTTCTCATCAGGAACTGCATAATAGGCATCAACAATACCTGAGTAGTCAAAATCGTAAGCTACAACTATCGACAGATAATTTTTGAGGTCGACAGATTTATAGGCTTTGACATTATGGAATATCTGGGTCTGATAATCAGAATTCCCCACCATATAGTTAAACATTGACATCCTGTCAAGAATTGTTTCATCTATATACCTTGGTCTTACAATAATATCCTTCAGTTCATAGACAGCCAGCCTTTTTTCAAATGCAGCCGATGGCTCAATAATAAAACCATAGCGTGTAAAAACATCTTTCTTCTTACCTGTATCGATATACCTGATCCTTGCCAGCCTTACACGAAAGCTTGTATCGGTAAGAATATTATACAGTTTATATACAAGGTATTCCTTTATAATATATTCTTCGAACGCCTTCCCCTCATTGCAATGAGTTACAAGCTTAATATTTCCGATCGAATCAAGTTCACTGAACCCGGCCCGTGTATCCTTAAAATTGAGCCTTATCGGAGGAAACTGGCATAATTCATACCTCATATTTCCCCTCGACCTGAGCCTGATATTACTTGTAACCGAATCATTCGCTGTTTTGTACCAGGTAAGAGTTGCATCAAGGTAATCGTTTGAAGGTTTTTTTTTCCTGAAAAGAGTTATGTCAAATTTCAGACTTATATCAATTGGTTCCTCAGTGCTGAAGAATTCATAGGAGTCATCTATCTCCTGCGAAACAGGGTAGAAGAAAGAATTATCAGGTTCCTGGGTAAAACAGACTAAACTGCCTGACAATAAAGCAATAACAAAAATACATATTGCTGCCCTCTTCATTATGTAATGATTATTTATCAAATTTAATCAATGAATTCAAGAGTCAGGTTCATTAATACTGGTTTCGTATTCTTCCGTCAACCGGTCATCTGTTTCATCTTCTTCATCATCCCAAATCTGTTCAGGCCTCTGAGGGCCTCGGTTCCTGTAAATAACTGCAAGGAAGATCCCTGTCACAGCACCAAGCATATGTGCCTCCCATGATACGTTCGCATAAACGTAAGGAAACATTCCCCATACCATAGACCCATAAAGAAATACTACAAGTAATGACAGTGCCATTAACCTGAAATACCGCCTTATTATTCCGCTTATAAAAAGGAATGATGCAAGGCCGTATACAATACCGCTTGCACCTATATGCCAGGCCGGTCGTCCGAAAATCCAGACCAGAATACCTGATGTTATCCAGATAATTCCAACAACCTGTGCCGAGACTTCAGGGTAGAAGTAAAATACTGCCGTACCCAGAAAAAACAGTGGCAATGTATTGCTCAGAAGATGAGAGGCATCACTGTGTACCAATGGAGAAAAGAAAATCCCGGCAACTCCCTTTAATTCCAGCGGATATATCCCCAGGAAGTAAAAAGAAATATTAAACTGAGACTCTATAAACCTGACCAGCCATAATACCGCAATAAAAACAAGAGGAAGAATAATACTCAGCAATAATTTCCTCCTTACAAGATCGGATGACATATTCTCAAAGTCCTGTGAGGTGGCCATCATCCTTTCCTGATTTCTGAAATTCACTTTTCATTAGTCCCTTCCGGGATATACTATCCCGGTCATGCTTCTGATATTATCGAGTGTCGAAATAAGCAGTTCGCTAAATGAAAGCGGCACTATTTCACTCTCTTTAGCTCCCCGGTCAAGACATCTCATTACTTCTGCCGCTTCATTATGGAAACCATGTGCTTTCGGAGTAAATGAATGCTCCTCTTTTACCCGCCCCTCAGTTGTGACGATGACTTTCTGGCTTCCGTCTCTTACCCTTTCCAGAAACAAGGTCCCGTCACCGCATGCTATTTCGGTGTGTATTCCTGCATCCGTTATGATTGAACCAAATAACGATGCTGTTGCCCCACTATTATAATCAAACATAATGTTTACTGAAGTATCGGCACCGGTAGGACAAATATTTGCACTGGCAACTATTCCATCAGGCTTCCCCAGAAAATAGAGGGCATCAATTACAGGGTAGATCCCGATATCAAGCAGAGCTCCCCCCCCGAGGCCAAGGTTGTACAGCCTGCCATCAGGATCATCAGGTGCCTTGAAAGTAAATCGTGAACTGAGTAAAACCGGTTCGCCCAGAACCAGTCTGTTAATTATATCCTTTCCAAGATTCCAGTAATCCTGAAAGGGCGGCCAGAGGGCTTCCATAAGGAATAATCCCTTCTTCCGGCTCATATCGATCATCTCACTGACCTCGGCATAATTCAGGGCAAATGCTTTCTCACACAAAACATTCTTTCCCTCGCCCAGGCATAACAGGGTATGCTCTTTATGATGTGAGTGTGGCGAAGCTATGTAAACTACGTCAAGATCAGGATCAGATGCAAAAGAGGAATAATCACCGTAATATTTTCTGAATCCGTGCTGACCGGAAAAATCTTTCGCCTTCTCTGTACTGCGTGATCCTACCGAATAAAGCACTGCATTGTCAAGAAGTTTCAGTCCCTCAGCAAACGTATGGGCTATCTGGCCTGTGCCAAGGATTCCCCAGTTATATTTTCTCTTCATTCTGTTTTTTTAACTTCTATAAAATTAATAATTCAAAACACCACCGCCAAAATATTCAAATTGGATGAACAGCCAGACATAGCTTCTTATGCCACCTAACAGATGGACCAGGCAGGATTTTTTATGCCAATAATCAATCTCTTATGATTTGCCATGAAATTAAAAACCCCAGTATTAGATCAAAATCCAAATTATTATGAATATTATTTATGTTTCTATATCGCTGTTTTACTGTCATTTACCGGTTTGGCAAAAAATATTTATGAAAATTTTAGTACTATGTATTGCATAGTACCATTTTTTATATATATCTTTGTTGCACAATTTACATGGTTATAAAAGGTATTATAAAAATTATATAAGATGAAGATTACTGTTACATTAAACATCGGAGGCATGGCCTTCTATATCGATGAAGATGCTTACCGAGAGCTTAAACGTTACCTTCGAAGTCTGGAACTTCATTTTGCCAAGGAAGAAAGTTCGGCAGAGATAATGTCTGATATCGAATCAAGGATAGCCGAATTGTTAAAGGCCCGCATAAATGACTTCAAACAGGTAGTCACTATAGTTGATATCCGGGAAGTAATAGATGTTCTGGGAACTCCTGAGGACATTGGCTTTGAAGATTCCGGAAACATCTACAGTAAGATATCCTCACCAGGTTACCACAGGATGTACAGGGATCCAGATGAAAGAATAATAGGAGGAGTATGTTCGGGGATGGCTGCATACTGGAGAATAGATCCCTGGATCATGAGGGTAATCTTTATTATTCTGGCATTACCCGGAGGACTGGGTGTTTTGATCTATATAGTGCTATGGATAGTATTACCCGAAGCTAAGACCACTGCCCAGAAAATTGAAATGCGTGGTGATCCTGTGAATATTCACAATATAAAGGATTCTGTAAAGGAAGAATTCGAAAATCTAAAGAGGAATATGAAGCTATAGGTAAACGCCAGGCACATTAACTCATTGTGAAACAGAAAAATTCTTATGTCATGAATATAGAGAACAACAAAGCACAGATGCGGAAAGGTATTCTCGAATACTGCATTCTTTCTGTTATCTCCGGCAATTCCTGCTACGCAAGTGATATAATCAACAGGTTGAAGGAGGCAAAAGTAATTATCGTTGAAGGTACCCTCTACCCTTTACTGACCCGTCAGAAAAATTCAGGCCTTTTGAGTTACAGGTGGGAGGAATCACCTCAGGGCCCGCCGAGGAAGTATTATGAACTTACCGACCTGGGACGTGAATACCTGGAAGAGCTTGACAGGTCGTGGGACGAACTTGTTGAGTCAATCTCCCTGATCCGAAGCACGAAATAATATCCTAAAGACCAGAACAAAATGGAAAAGACAATTAAAATAAATATTTCAGGTATAGTATTCGAAATCAACGAAGATGCTTTCGAAGTACTAAAAGATTATTTACAGCGGATAACCAACCTCCTTAAGGATACCCTGGGAGGAAACGAGATGATAGAGGATATTGAGGCAAGGATTGCTGAAATATTCCAGTCGGGACCATCATGGAAAACAGGAGTTATCTCAATGGAGGAAGTCGAAGAAATGAAAAAGACCATGGGGTCTCCGGAGGAAATTGCCGGTGACCTGGAAAATGAACCGGCGCATGAATATCAAAGACATGAAAAAAGGCTGTTCCGCGATCTGGATCATTCGATGATTGGTGGTGTCTGCAGCGGCATCAGCAATTACCTCAGGATAGAGGCTGTCTGGATCAGGATACTCTTCGTACTGTTTTCAATTTTTTACTTTTCAGGTGTTATTATCTATGTAATCCTTTGGATCGCTTTGCCATCTTTGCAAGGACATCACATGCCTGAAGGCGGGCGGCGAACCACTTCCCCGCATCATCGCCATTCAGGTGAAAGAATTGAACATGAATCCTATTCAGGGAATAGCAACTCATCCCAACATGCTGTTCCGCCAAGCAGGATAGGGAACGCCTTTAACGAGGTTTTCAGGATATTCGGGAAAATTTTCTTCATATTTTTCAGGATAATTCTGGCTGTTATCGGTGTCTCCTTTATAATAGCAGGATTCTCACTCCTTGTCAGTTTCCTTGTATTGATACTCTTTAACGGAACAGTTTTTGCAGGCAATATATTCAACACCGAAATTTTTTATTTACCCGATTTCCTGTCATTTATTGTCGATCCGTCACTTACAACCATACTAATAATATTATCAAGCATAGTAATAATTCTCCCCCTTGCTGCGCTTGTTTACTGGGGCATAAGAATGGTCTTCCAGTTCAGGGTAAGGGACACTGTACTGAACCTGGTTATGTTCATAATCTGGATAATTAGCTGTACAGCACTGGCTGTTCTATTATTCAGCGAGGGAATCAGCTTTGCTGAGTCAGGCCGGACAACCGAAACATTCAATCTGCCGCCAGCCGATACTATATACCTCAAAACAGGGAACAATCAGGAGGATCTGTCGTTTGACAAGGAGGTAAAATTACCTTTTGATGATTTTACACTTTATCTCGACGAGACAGATCGTATAATCTGGGGAACGCCAGAGATTGACATATATTCCACTGAAAAGGAAGGGCATGTTGAGATTGTGAAATACTCCAGCGGAAGGACCCGAAAAGATGCCATGGCGAAAGCAGACAGACTTGAATATGATCTAAACGTATATAACAACTATATCTCTGCCGATCATTTCTTTGCAATTCCTGAAGGGAACAAATGGTCCGGAGCAAACCTAAAAGTGAGAATATACATTCCTGTAGGTTCTGTAATTTTTATTGATGAAAATGTCGAAGAGATCCTCGACTCCTATCTGGGGAACGGGGTCTATTCATATAATACAGGGGGTAAATTCTGGCTTATGACCAGCGAAGGATTGGAAAAAACTGAATGATTTCTATTTTTAATACCTGACAGTTTCAGCATGAAAGTCTGCCGGTATCCTGACCGGCAGACTTTCTCTATTTTACTATAATTACTAAGGCTGAAATCTCCTGTTAGTTGGCAAAATATATTGTGCCAAATAGCCAATTTATTCAAGATTTATTAAAAATATCCGTTCCGGACAGAGGCAAATCAGAAATAATGTATATTTTTGCATCCATGACGCATATTTATACATCTATAAAGACCGAAAGGCTTCTCGCCATTGAAAAGATAATCTCAAATGAAGAGATATTTACCCAGGAGGAGCTTCTCGGGAAACTGGAGGGATTGGGATTAGGGTGCACGCAGGCAACTCTTTCCCGCAATTTAAGGCAACTGAGGGTATCAAGGGAAACCGGAAGCGACGGGAGAACAAGGTATAAATTGCCGGTGCCGGGAGGTAAAGCTGATGAGACAGTTAATATAAACGACCTTGGTGATGCAGTCACAGGATCGGTATGGGCACAAAATCTTTTGCTTATAAAAACTATCCCCGGATATGCAGCAGCAATTGCCTCTCACATTGACATGGCGGGAAGACTTGAAATAGCAGGTACGGTTGCAGGTGATGATACTATAAT
>JBJKPH010000318.1:0-4568 GCA_046706585.1 Bacteroidales bacterium
CTGTTATCCTTACCCTTGTCCTTGTGGGACAGGTACTGGAACTAAAGGCACACAGTAAAACAAACTCGGCTATAAAGTCCCTTCTTGGACTTGCCCCCCCTGTTGCCAGGGTTATACGTAACGGACAGGAGACAGAGATCCCTCTGGAAGAAGTTAAGGTAAATGATATCCTGCGGGTAAAACCAGGCGAGAAGATCCCTGTCGACGGGATTATTACCGAAGGTCATGCCGTGATTGACGAAAGCATGATAACAGGTGAACCTATTCCGGCGGATAAGTCGGAGAACGACAGTGTAACAGGAGGAACGATCAACGGGAAGACTTCGTTTGAAATGCAGGCAGAGAAGGTTGGATCAGATACATTGCTCTCCCGGATAATTGAAATGGTCAACGAGGCCAGCCGTTCACGTGCTCCCATACAGAAACTTGCTGACGTTGTGGCAAAATATTTCGTTCAGATCATTGTGGGATCAGCTGTTATAACATTTATTACCTGGGCAATATGGGGACCCGAACCGGCTTATGTGTATGCTTTCGTAAATGCCGTCTCTGTTCTGATCATCGCATGCCCCTGTGCCCTTGGATTAGCAACACCCATGTCGATCATGGTGGGAACAGGACGTGGTGCCCAGTCGGGAGTGCTGGTGAAGGATGCACGGGCCATAGAGGAAATGAATAAGGTAAATTCACTGATCATTGACAAAACAGGTACGATCACAGAAGGTAAGCCATCTCTCAAATCCTATAAGTCTTTCGGTAGTCTGGCAGATGATGAAGTATTGTGCCTTGCTGCCTCGGCCGACTCATACAGTGAACACCCGGTTGCCGGGGCAATAGTGCGGGGAGCAAAGGAAAAAGGAATTGCATTTAAGAGAATTGAAAAATTTGAATCGATCACCGGTAAAGGTGTTACCGGCATCTTCGAAGGTAAAAGAGTTGGCCTTGGGAATACCAGGTTGCTGGATGAATTAAGTATATCTGTTGAAAAGAGACAGGAAGAAGAAGTTAACTCCTGGCAATCGACCGGACAAACGGTAATGTACCTGGTGATCGATGGTTCGGTTGAGGGTATAGTCAGTGTTGCAGACAAAATAAAGGAAACCTCAGCAAAAGCTATAAAGGAACTGCAGGATATGGGAGTCAGGGTGTATATGCTTACCGGTGATAATGAGCATACTGCAAAAGCAGTAGCAGGGGAGTTGCACCTTGATGGCTACCAGGCTGACTGCCTGCCCGGGGATAAGTTCAAAAAAGTCAAGGAATTACAGGAAAAGGGAGAGGTAGTAGCTATGGCAGGCGACGGCATAAATGATGCACCTGCCCTTGAACAGGCAAACATCGGTATTGCCATGGGAACAGGAACAGATATTGCCATGCAGAGCGCTGAAATAACATTGGTCAAAGGTGACCTGAACGGAATTGTCAGGGCCAGGGATCTGAGTCAAAAAGTTATGAGAAATATCAGACAGAACCTGTTCTTTGCTTTTGTGTATAATTCTGTTGGAGTACCTGTTGCCGCCGGAGTGTTGTTCCCTGTTTTTGGAATATTGCTGAGCCCGATAATTGCCGCTGCTGCAATGAGCTTCAGTTCAGTATCGGTAATAACCAATGCCTTACGTCTAAGGAAGAAATAATTGTTAATTTGCAGGTGTTTTACCAAAAAATCTGCTCACTCAGAATAAAGGTTTTTCATTATCCATACCCGATACCGGTTGAATGGATATATAAGATATTCTTACTTCCATAATGCTAATTATATATTGAAAGGTAAATCCATAACAATATCCTGGTATTTTTGTTTGTAGCATATAACCAAAAAAACAATGAAATGAAAAAGTTACTGTTATCGGCTGCTATTTTAACCATAGTAGCTTCAGGTATCTCAAAGGCTCAAAACACTGTCCCTGTTTCATCATCAGATACACTTGTCGTTCTGTGGTCAAGTGGTGACCCCGAGGTGGCTGAGAAAGCATGCTTAATGTATACTCATGCCGCAAAGAGATACGACTGGTTTCATGAAGTTATTCTCATTGTTTGGGGACCTTCGGAGAAACTTCTTGCAGAAAATGAATCGATCCGTGAGAAAATTAATGAGATGCAAAAGGACGGTATAAAAGTTGAAGCATGTATTGCATGTTCGAATATGTATGGCGTTACCGGAGATCTGAAAGCCTGTTCTGTTGATGTCAAAGGGATGGGAGGAGCGCTTACTGATTACCTTAAAAAAGGATACAGGATCGTCTCTTTTTAATCGTCGCAAACCGATTTCCGTTGACAATACCTCGTTGGGGGGGGAAGCGGAATGTTGGTTTGTTACAGCGTGTTATTAATGCAGAAACTGCTGTTGGTAATGTAAATCTGAAATGACTGCCTTTACCCGGCTCACTTTCTACCCATATTTTACCTTTGTGTTTTTCGACGAACTCTTTACAAAGTAATAATCCAAGTCCACTTCCGCTTTCATTCCCTGTTCCTTTTGAAATAACATTTTCTGAAATATCAAACAGTTTGTCAGATATTTCAGGTTGAATCCTTTCAATTTCAGATTGAAGAAAAATTAATACTGTTTTTGCTTTTTAATTATTGGAACAAGATCTTCCCCCTCTGTTTTGAATTTTTCATAATCAGGAGGAGTTACATTATAAATCATGGTACCCGGCTCGAGGCCTTGCTCTATAATAATATTATCGTTGTTTGATTCACCAATCACAACAATCTGTTTAGTATTGTTCTTCTTATAAACATATGTAATACTGTCGGTGCCGGAGTGCACACAATCGAGTGGCACATAAACGACATCTTTAAAAGATTTTGTGATTATCTTATTATCTGTTGTCATACCTGGCCTGAATGACATATCAGGCTGGTCAAGTTTAACCATCACCTCAAACATCTTTGAGTCGGAATTTGCCAGTTTCTCTCCAACATTTGCAATTTTATAAACGGTGCCCAGAAATTTTTTTCCGGGAAAAGCAGCAATTGTAATATATACTTTCTGGCCAGGCTTTACTTTACTAATCTCTATTTCATTAACATATACTTTGGAAAGCATTGATGCAAGATCAGGAAGATTCGCAATAACTTCATCAAAGGGATCAATCATAGTACCAGGTACCCTTTTTGTTCCGCTTCGGTCCTTTTCATAGATCACTATACCAGGAGCAGGTGCCGTAATGGTCAATCCTGCAATAAAATCCTGAAGTTCTTTAATATAGTTCTCCTGCTGCTCGATTGCCAATTCCTTATTTCTTGTTTCAGAAAGGTTTTGGGCGACACGCAACTCATATTTAAACTTCTTCTGTTCCAGAAGTCTTTGGGCTTCATTCAGACTATTCTCTTCCCTGCGGATTACTGCCGGTGGTTCAAATTTTGCCTGCTCAAGGGCTATACCGGCTTCTTCAACGGCAAATACCTGATTCTTTATATCATCCCTGAGGCTGTTAAGAGTTATAGCGGTATCAAGTATCTGCAATCTCATATCAGCCTGCAGTGTTTCAAGATTATCAACAGCATCCTTCAGTGTATTGTCATATGAGCCTCTGTCAAGTTGTGCCACATAATCACCCTTCTTCACAATAGTACCTTCAGGCACAATATCCATGATATTAACCTCTTCCTGACGTATTGTAGTTCTTCTTCCCTCATCTCCTCCATGACTATCACCCCGACCCCCACGGTAATCGTTTCTGTCATTGGATTCTTTTCCATATCCGGGTCCCCATATCTGAACTGAATTTTCGGCCAGCAGTTCACCCGAACAACTTACAGATACTTCAAATAAACCCTTTTTGGATTCTGAAAATACGCTTACCGCCTCATCTTTCGATAGTAGTCTGCTGAGGACAATCAAACCTGCGAGTATAATAATTATACTGCCAAATACAATAATTCTTTTTAACATAAGGATGTAAAGATAAATCTTCATTCTGATACATCAAAGCAGTCATATAAAATAAAGAAATGTTTAAAAATATACATCGGCACCGGAACAACTAACTATAGATGTGGTTCTTAACTAATTGAAGCCAACCATGCTTCACCTGGTTATGCCGTTTTTGGTTTTATCCAACAATGGGAATTACTATCATCTGTATGGCTGACCCGCACTGCCCACTTCGATATTCGATATTCAATATTCGTTATTCGTTATTCCCATGCTCTGCGCCCCATGCAATAATTCCCAAAACCCTGATATGTTAAAAAATTGACTGGTATCCGGCTATTTCCGATATTTGCTTTCGTGATCTGAAAGTCTGTAATATATAGAAAGATGTCTCTAATCCTGTAAAAAGTAATGGAGGGTTGACTTTTATGAGCATAAATACGTTAGCTGCAATTTATAAAGACAATCTATCTTAAAAAGAGGAAAATATGACTGATACAAAAGATGAAAAATCCAGCAAGACAACAAAACCTTTAGTTTTTATTAGTCATGACACACGAGATGCAGAATTAGCAGAAGCATTTAGTAATCTTCTAAAAAGTGTAAGTGCGGGAGTTTTAAAATCATTTAGGACTTCGGATAAGAAAGGAACACAAGGAATTGAGTATGGAGTAGAATGGTACCC
>JBJKPH010000319.1:0-5146 GCA_046706585.1 Bacteroidales bacterium
CTCATGGATAGAGTTTGCTACCGACATTAACAATGTGATGTACGCCTATATCGACAGGAAGAAAAAACTCCCCGTTACAACACTCCTGAGAGCTATAGGTTACGAAGGCGATAAAGATATACTCGAAATATTCAACCTCGCAGAAGAACAGAAGGTATCAAAAACCAACCTGAAAAAACTGGTTGGAAGGAAACTGGCAGCAAGGGTTCTTAAATCATGGTTTGAGGATTTTGTTGATGAAGATACCGGCGAACTTGTTTCGATAGAAAGAAATGAGGTTATTCTCGACAGGGAGACTGTTATCGAGAACGAACATATTGATATGATAGTTGAGTCAGGTACAAAAGATATCCTTCTCCACAGGGAGGACCAGAACCTGTCTGATTTTGCGATCATTTACAATACTCTGCACAAAGACCCCTGTAATTCAGAGGAAGAAGCAGTACTGTATATATACAGGCAGCTGCGTAATGCTGAACCACCTGATGTGGCCACTGCACGCGACGTTATCGATAAGCTGTTCTTCTCCGATAAACGATATGATCTGGGTGAAGTTGGCCGCTACAGAATAAATACGAAGCTGGGCCTCGAAACTGCAATGGATGTGAAGATCCTTACCAGGGAGGATATTATAGAGATAATAAAGTACCTGATCGAACTGATAAATTCCAAAACAGACATTGACGATATCGACCACCTGAGCAACAGGCGTGTACGTACGGTCGGCGAACAGCTTTTTAACCAGTTCGGAGTTGGGCTTGCCCGCATGGCCAGGACCATCAGGGAGAGGATGAACGTGAGGGATAACGAAGTATTCACCCCGGTTGACCTGATAAATTCAAAGACTCTTTCATCGGTGATAAACTCCTTCTTCGGAACAAACCAGTTGTCACAGTTCATGGACCAGACAAACCCGCTGGCGGAGATGACACACAAACGCCGTATGTCGGCACTCGGACCTGGAGGTCTTTCACGTGAGAGAGCCGGTTTCGAGGTGAGGGACGTTCATTATACTCATTACGGAAGGCTCTGCCCGATAGAAACACCCGAAGGTCCTAATATCGGTCTTATTTCTTCATTATGTGTATACTCTAAAATTAACGATCTTGGTTTTATTGAAACTCCTTACAGAAAGGTTGAACAAGGAGTAGTTGACCTGTCCAATGGAGGAGTTGTATGGCTTAGTGCTGAAGAAGAGGAAGAGAGAATAATTGCCCAGGCAAATGCTCCGATCGATGAGGCCGGCAAATTCCTTAACACAAAGGTCAAGGCCAGGTTCGAGGCCGATTACCCACATGAGGAAGCAAACAATATTCACCTTATGGACGTTGCTCCGAACCAGATCGCATCGATAGCAGCATCACTGATCCCTTTCCTCGAACATGATGATGCAAACCGTGCACTCATGGGATCGAACATGATGAGGCAGGCAGTACCGCTGATGAATCCTGAAGCACCGATCGTGGGAACAGGACTGGAGAGCGATGTCGTTCGTGATTCACGTATACTTATTGTTGCCGAAGGTGACGGTGTGATAGAAAGTGTTGATGCAAACCAAATAGTGATCAGGTACTCCAGAACAGACGAGGAGAAATTTGTAAGTTTTGATGATGATATCAGAAGCTATAAACTTCCTAAGTACCTGAAGACAAACCAGAATACCTGTATTAACCTTATCCCGATAGTAAACAAGGGTGATAAAGTTAAAAAAGGTCAGATACTCACCGAGGGATATGGAACAAGAAGTGGCGAGCTGGCACTTGGACGAAATCTGAAGGTAGCGTTCATGCCATGGAAAGGGTATAACTTCGAGGATGCAATAGTGCTGTCAGAGAAAGTAGTACAGAACGACCAGTTTACATCGGTACATATCGACGAATACCTGCTTGAGGTGCGTGATACAAAGAGAGGTGTTGAGGAGCTAACCTCCGATATTCCCAACGTTAGTGAAGAGGCCACGAAAGACCTTGATGAGAACGGACTGATAAGAATAGGCGCCCATGTAAAACCGGGTGATATTCTTATAGGTAAAATAACACCAAAAGGAGAATCAGATCCCTCACCCGAGGAGAAACTCCTTAGGGCGATATTCGGTGACAAGGCTGGTGATGTTAAGGATGCTTCGCTTAAAGCCGGTCCTTCACTTACAGGTGTTGTGATAGACAAGAAACTGTTTTCACGGTCAGTGAAAGACAGGAAAGCCAAATCGGTTGAAAAACCCCTTCTCGACAAGATTGAAGCCGAGTTTGCAAGAAGTGCCGATGATTTGAAAATGAGACTCGTGGATAAACTGTTTATACTTGTAAACGGTAAAACATCACAGGGTGTCAGGGATTACCTCAACGTGGATGTTATTCCCAAGGGTACCAAGTTTACGCTCAAGCAACTCCAGGAGATCGATTTTCTGAATATCAATCCAAATAAGTGGACCACTGACAAGAAAAAGAATGATACCATTAGCGAACTGCTCCATAACTACCTTAACAAGTATAAAGAGGTTGATGGTATCTACAAGAGGAAGAAATACAATATCAGCATCGGCGACGAACTGCCTGCAGGTATTGTCAGGCTTGCCAAGGTGTATATTGCTAAAAAACGCAAGATCAAGGTGGGTGATAAAATGGCAGGCCGACATGGTAACAAGGGTATTGTTGCAAAAATTCTACGTGCCGAAGTTATGCCGTTCCTTGAAGACGGAACTCCTGTGGATATAGTACTGAACCCGCTGGGTGTGCCATCAAGGATGAACCTGGGACAGATCTATGAAACAGTACTTGGGTGGGCAGGCCAGAAACTCGGACTCAGGTACTCGACACCGATCTTTGATGGCGCAAGCCTTGAAGAGATCACTGAGTATACCGATAAGGCAAAATTACCGAGGTATGGTAAGACTTATCTCTACGACGGAGGAACAGGTCAGAGGTTCGACCAGCCTGCAACCGTTGGAGTAATCTATATGCTTAAGCTGGGACACATGGTTGATGATAAGATGCATGCCCGTTCAATCGGACCTTATTCGCTTATTACACAGCAACCACTTGGTGGTAAGGCACAGTTCGGAGGCCAGAGGTTTGGTGAGATGGAAGTGTGGGCGCTGGAAGCTTTCGGTGCATCGCACCTGCTCCAGGAGATACTGACCATTAAGTCTGATGATGTACTCGGAAGAGCCAAAGCATATGAATCGATAGTGAAGGGTGAACCAATGCCGCAGGCAGGTATACCCGAGTCACTAAATGTTCTTCTCCATGAACTGAGGGGGCTGGGACTGAGCCTGAACCTTGAATAATATAGAGAAGAGAAAAGGAATTTTTGTGTGATAATAATAATACAATAATATGTCGTTCAGGAAAGATAACAAAACAAAAACCAACTATTCGAAGATCACAATCGGGCTGGCATCACCCGAGGAAATTCTCGATCGGTCAAGCGGTGAGGTACTGAAACCTGAAACTATAAACTACCGTACCTATAAACCCGAGCGCGACGGGTTATTCTGCGAAAGGATCTTCGGACCTGTTAAGGATTATGAATGCCATTGTGGTAAGTACAAGCGAATCCGCTATAAGGGAATAGTGTGCGACAGGTGTGGTGTTGAGGTGACAGAGAAGAAGGTGAGACGCGAACGTATGGGGCATATCTCCCTGGTGGTTCCGGTAGCTCATATATGGTACTTCAAGTCGCTTCCCAACAAGATCGGATATCTCCTGGGCCTTCCGACCAAGAAGCTTGATTCAATAATCTATTACGAAAGGTACGTGGTAATTAACCCTGGTATCAAGGCAACCGACGGTATACGATATCTCGATTTCCTCTCGGAGGAGGAGTACCTTGATATTATTGACTCGCTGCCGAAAGATAACCAGTATCTTGAAGAAGATCACCCTGATAAGTTCATTGCAGAAATGGGCGCCGAGGCTCTCTATAAACTGCTTTCGAGGCTCGACCTGAATGAGTTGTCATATTCACTTAGGCATAAGGCAAGCAATGAAACATCACAGCAGCGTAAGAATGAAGCTCTGAAAAGATTACAGGTAGTTGAAGCATTTCGTGCCTCAATGAATGTAAATAAGCCCGAGTGGATGATCATTAAGGTTGTACCGGTGATACCACCGGAACTGAGACCGCTGGTTCCGCTCGATGGCGGCAGGTTTGCAACAAGTGACCTGAACGACCTTTACCGCAGGGTTATTATCAGGAATAACAGGCTGAAAAGACTTATTGAAATTAAAGCACCGGAAGTTATCCTGAGGAATGAAAAAAGAATGCTGCAGGAGGCTGTCGACTCATTGTTCGACAACTCAAGGAAGGTGAATGCTGTTAAGACAGATGCCAACAGACCACTCAAGTCGTTGAGCGATAGTCTGAAAGGTAAGCAGGGACGTTTCCGCCAGAACCTCCTGGGTAAGAGGGTCGATTATTCGGCACGTTCGGTGATAGTGGTCGGACCTGAGCTGCAGCTACATGAATGCGGACTTCCGAAAGATATGGCAGCTGAACTGTATAAACCATTTATTATCAGGAAACTGATAGAAAGAGGTATAGTAAAAACAGTTAAGTCGGCCAAGAAAATAGTAGACAGGAAAGACCCGGTTGTATGGGATATTCTGGAGAATGTTCTTAAAGGACACCCCGTTCTGCTCAACAGGGCACCTACACTGCACAGACTTGGTATTCAGGCTTTCCAGCCCAAGCTTATTGAGGGTAAGGCAATACAACTGCACCCGTTGGTATGTACAGCTTTCAACGCTGACTTCGACGGTGACCAGATGGCTGTTCACTTGCCGCTGGGTAATGCTGCAGTTCTTGAAGCTCAGATTTTGATGCTGGCTTCACACAACATCTTGAATCCTGCTAACGGTGCACCTATTACCGTTCCTTCGCAGGACATGGTTTTGGGATTGTATTACATTACTAAATCACGTAAAAGTACGGAAGCACATCCTGTAAAGGGTGAAGGAATGACTTTCTACTCACCTGAGGAAGTGCGTATTGCATTTAACGAAGGCGTTGTTGACCTGCATGCTATTATCAAGGTCAAAGTGAATGTGAAAGAAGAAGGTCAGTTGGTGAATAAATTGATTGAAACTACTGTTGGACGGGTTCTCTTTAATGAACGGGTTCCCGGCGACTATGGTTTCATTAATTC
>JBJKPH010000320.1:0-5568 GCA_046706585.1 Bacteroidales bacterium
GCCGATAATGGAGTTGGTATTGAACACGGAAGAATAAAAAAATTGTTTGATATTACGCAACTTCAAACAACCATCGGAACAATGGATGAGCAGGGAACAGGATTAGGGTTAATTCTTTGCAAGGAACTTGTAAATAAACACGGAGGCAGGATCTGGATAGAAAGTGAAAAAGGGAAAGGCAGTAAATTTAATTTTTCGGTGCCGTTAGAGGAAAAATAACGATAAGATACCAATACTTACAACGACATAGGAAAGTATGGGATTGAACTGGTGTTTACGATGTTCAGCCTGTACTATTAAAACTTTGAAAATGAAATCTTACAAGAAAGAACTGTGGTTTGACACCAAAAACCGGAGGGAACTGATCAATATTACTTCTGAAGTAAACCAATGCCTGGCGGAGAGCGGAATTGAAGAAGGATTGCTGCTATGCAATGCAATGCATATCACCAGCTCAGTATTTATCAATGATGATGAATCAGGCCTTCACAGCGATTTTGAGGATTGGCTCGAGAAGCTGGCTCCGGAGAAGCCTTATTCGCAATACCGGCATAACGGATTTGAAGATAATGCAGATGCTCACCTCAAGCGAACAGTTATGGGACGGGAGGTAGTTATTGCAGTTACCGGCGGGAGACTGGATTTCGGACCCTGGGAACAGATATTTTATGGGGAATTTGACGGCAGGAGACGCAAAAGGGTTCTTGTAAAGATCATAGGGGAGTGACCGGTAATTTTGATCGGAATCTTTCGGGTTATGTTCTTCTTAACGTGTAAATCCGGAAATTCTATTTATCCAGTTTCATATCTTTAATAATCTCTTCTATCCTGTGGTCAAGCTCAGCCTGCTTTTTCTCAAAGTCAGCAGCATTTTCCAGCCTTGAATTAACGCTGAAGTAGAATTTTATCTTCGGCTCTGTTCCTGAAGGCCTTACAGATATCTTTGATCCGTCCTCCAGGAAGAACTGGAGCACGTTGGACTTATCACTGTCGAGCGTTCCGGTCTTTCCCTCCTTAAGGTTATATACAGTAAGGTTCAGATAGTCGTGGATCTTAATGACAGGAGATCCGTTGATAACACGGGGCGGATTTTCACGGTAACTCACCATCATATGGTTTATCTCCTCAGCTCCCTCTATTCCTTTTCGTACGATATTGACCAGTTTCTCGCGGTATAGCCCGTATTCGAGATATATATCTATAAGCAATTCATACAGGCTTTTGCCCATCGAGGCTGCATAGGCTGCCGATTCGGCCACCATGGCGCATGAAGCAACAGCATCTTTGTCCCTTACATAATCGCCGGGCAGATAACCAAAGCTCTCTTCACCTCCCCCGATATATTTCTCCTTCCCTTCAAGCTTCTTTATCAGCCGTGCAAAATATTTAAAACCGGTTAGTACGTTATAGCACCCCACACCATTCCTTTCGGCAATAATGTCAAAAAGGTCGGATGTAACAATGGTATTAATAATATATTCATTACCCCTGAGCAGTCCCTTGCGCTTCATCTGGTGAATAATATACCATGTAAGAAGAACACCTGTCTGGTTACCGTTAAGCAGTACGAATTCATTTTTCCTGTCGCGCAAAGCAATGCCGATCCTGTCTCCGTCGGGGTCGGTAGCCATTACAAGCTGAGCACCTGTTTCCTTAGCCCTGGCAATGGCCATAGAGAGTGCTTCCGGTTCCTCGGGGTTTGGGGATTTCACCGTAGGGAAGTTACCATCGGGAACATCCTGTTCGGGTACGTTAATAATATTCGTAAAACCGAAATTATGCAGGGCTGCAGGTACGAGCCTGGTCCCGGTACCGTGGATCGGCGTATATACAATCGGTATATCATGATTGTTCCTTATCGCTTCGCTGTCGAGGCTGTATGCTTTCATTGCCTCGAGGAAGAGAGTATCTGTTTCACTGCCTATGATATGTATCCTTTTCTTATCACCGTCAAACCTGATTTCAGAGACAGAGTTAATTTTCTTTACCTCATTTATAATATTCTGATCATGAGGAGCTGTCACCTGTCCGCCATCGTCCCAGTAGGCTTTGTAACCGTTATATTCAGGCGGATTATGTGAGGCAGTAATTATTACACCGCTCCGGCACTTAAGATGCCTGATAGCGAACGAGAGCTCGGGTGTTGGCCTTAGCGACTCAAAAAGGAAAACATCAAAACCGTTGGCTGCAAAGATCCCTGCCACAGTTTCGGCATAATAACGACTGTTATTGCGGCAGTCATGGCCGACAGCCACTTTTACCGTTTTTCCGGCGAATGCTTTCGACAGGTAATTCGACAATCCCTGGGTAGCCATTCCTACCGTGTACCTGTTCATCCTGTTTGTTCCGGCACCCATTATTCCCCTCAGTCCTCCCGTGCCGAATTCGAGATCCTGGTAGAATGCATCGACAAGTTTCTTTTCATCATGCTCCAGCATATCCCTTACCTCGTTCCTGGTTGCTTCATCAAATTCGGGTGACAGCCATTTACCGGCTCTTTCCCTGACCAAATCAATATTCTCTTTACTCATTCTGGTTTGCTTTTAAGATATCAAGACACTTATGGAGACTATCCTTCCAGTCAGGTATAAATATACCATATGTCTCCCGGATCTTTGTTTTATCAAGAACCGAATATTCAGGTCTTGTTGCAGCCTGTGGATATTCGGATGTAGTAACGGGAATAATCTCTGTACCGAGGCCCAGATAATTAACTATTTCAGATGCAAAGCCGAACCATGAGCATGATCCTTCGTTGGAAAAGTTATAGATCCCTCCCCTGAAGGGAACAGAATTCATGGTATGCTTTTCTATTATGTTCAGCAACGTTCCTGCCAGATCCCTTGCCCATGTAGGTGAGCCAACCTGGTCATCGACAACAGTCAGCTTTTTTCTTTCGCCTGCAATCCGTGATATTGTTTTGACAAAATTATTTCCATACGAGGAATAGAGCCATGAGGTCCTTATTATCATTGCCCTGTCATATAACAGTGCCATCTCCTCACCTGTAAGTTTTGACCTCCCGTATACCGACAGGGGTACCGGGGGATAGTCTTCGGGGTACGGAGTATCCCTTTCACCGTCAAAAACATAATCGGTGGATATCTGCAACAGCCTGCCACCATATCTTTCAAGCTCCGAAACCATAGTCCCTACAGCATACCCGTTGACCAGCATTGCCTTCTCGATCTCCTCTTCGGCCCTGTCGACCATCGTATAACCTGCACAATTGACAATAAAATCAGGTTTCTCCGTTCTGATCAGCTTTCCAACTTCTTCTTCGCTGCAGATGTCAAGTGAGCCGATATCGGTATAAATAAACCTGAAACCGGGATGATCAGAAGCCATACCCCTGATCTCGGTTCCCAACTGTCCGTCGGCTCCTGTTATAATTATGTTAGTCATTTCTTATATTGGAAATTCATTTCCGCGTTTAACAGTTCAGGTTTTGTCCTGTCTTTATCGCTTACCCTGGCAATTGCCGGATCAACCTTCCAGTCGATACCCAGCTGAGGGTCGTTATAAAGTATTCCCCGTTCATTTGCAGGTGAGTAAATATTATCACATTTATAGAGAATTACCGCTTCGTCGCTCAACACCGAGAAACCGTGTGCAAACCCGCGGGGGATGAAAAGCTGTTTCTTTTCATCAGAATTCAATTCAACTGATATCCATTTCATGAATGTCGGCGATCCTTTACGCAGATCAACGGCAACGTCAATTATCCTGCCCTTTATCACTCTTATCAGTTTGGCCTGGGCCATCGGTTCGAGCTGGTAGTGCAAACCCCTTATAACTCCCTTCGATGATGAGGATTCGTTGTCCTGTACAGGCCTGAAATCTATTCCCGCTTTCAACAGACTGACCTGGTTAAAACTCTCAAAAAAATATCCCCTGCGATCCTTGTGTACAATAGGTTCTATGACTACGAGTCCCGGAGAACCTGTTTCAATTAATTTCATTTATTATTGATCATCTGATTTATCGAAAATATATACTTCTTCGCCGGCGATTCGTTCCAGATAGCTTCCATACTGGCTTTTACCCATAGATGATGCCAGGCTGAGGAGCTGCTCCTTTGAGATGAATCCTCTTTTATAGGCTATCTCTTCGATACATGAAGCTTTAAGTCCCTGCCGTTGTTCCAGCGTGGCAATAAAGTTTGATGCCTGCAGCAGGCTTTCATGTGTTCCCGTATCCAGCCATGCCATGCCCCTTCCCAGCAATTTAACACTCAGGCTGCCATCTTCGAGGTATAACCTGTTAAGGTCGGTGATCTCCAGTTCACCTCTTGGCGAAGGCTTAAGACCCTTCGCTTTTTCAACAACATCATTACCATAGAAATAAAGACCGGTTACTGCAAAATTTGACTTTGGCCTGGCAGGCTTTTCTTCGATCGATACAGCCTTTCCGGCCCTGTCAAATTCAACAACCCCATACCTGCCGGGATCGGTTACATAGTATCCGAAAACGCAAGCACCCTTTTCAAGTTTTGCTGTTTCAAGCAGTACATCTCCAAAGCCGTGGCCATAGAAAATGTTATCGCCAAGGATCATGCATACCGGGTCATTCCCAATAAATTCTTCTCCTATGATAAAAGCCTGTGCCAGTCCTTCAGGTTTTTCCTGTATCTCGTATGAGAACTTTACACCAATATTGCTTCCGTCACCCAGCAGCTCCCTGAACAGCACAATATCCCTGGGTGTGGATATTATCAGTATATCCCTTATGCCTGCCAGCATCAATACCGACAACGGGTAATATATCATGGGTTTGTCGTAAATGGGAAGTATCTGTTTTGAAATAGCATAGGTAACCGGGTGCAGTCTTGTGCCGGCTCCGCCTGCAAGTATTATTCCTTTCATCAGTTCATCGTTTTATCTGTTTGACTATTTATCAATCTGTCGGAATCCAGTACTCCCTGCCGGTCTCCGGCGGCCAAAGCTTTTGGCGACGGCACGCAGGCAGGCATTACTCCAATTCCTTTCTGAACCATTCAATTACCTTCGGCAACCCTTCATCAAGAGTGGTCACCGGTTTCCATCCGAGCATTCCGGTTGCCATGGAAATATCAGGTCGTCTCTGTTTAGGATCGTTTTCAGGCAGCGGCCGGTGAATTATTTTTGATGCTGATCCTGTCATTTCAATTATTTTCCCGGCAAGGTCAATTATCCTGATCTCTTCCGGGTTACCTATATTTACCGGACCTGTAAGATCGTCGCCAGCACCCATTAATTTCCTGAGTCCGTCAAGCAGATCGCTGATATGCTGGAAGCTCCTTGTCTGGGTCCCGTCTCCAAAGATAGTTATGTTCTCATTTTTCAATGCCTGGATAATGAAATTGGATATTACCCTGCCGTCATTCATCATCCTTGTTCCGTATGTATTAAAGATACGTGCGATCCTTATCCTGACCCGGTTCTGCAGGTAATAGTTCATAAAAAGCGATTCGGCACACCTCTTGCCTTCATCATAGCACGAACGCGGACCAATGGGGTTTGCATTTCCGAAGTAGCTTTCGGGCTGGGGATTTACATTTGGATCACCGTAAACCTCGCTTGTGGATGC
>JBJKPH010000321.1:0-2508 GCA_046706585.1 Bacteroidales bacterium
ATCCATAACAGAATGTTTTGATAGTTTTCAGGTCTTCATCAACAAATTTCATTTTGAGCATTTCCATAAAAACCTTATCGTGGTGTGCTTTAAGGTATTCATGTTTTGGAAGCATCACAGCTCCCTGTTTTTCAAGGAAGTAAATAAGATCTTCAATATATCGCTTATAGAAACTCCCTTCTGCTTCTGATGTCTGGTAAAGAAAATATACACCATTATAATCTTTTTCCAGGTCAAGTGCACTGAATTTTAGCACGGTCACATCAAAATCCTTCGAGGAAAAATAGTTTTTTATGCTATCAACATCCATCGACGTAAAATTTCTGAAATCAGCCCTTGATACCAGGAATTCGTTGTCTTCATCTGTCAGAATAATCAGTTTATCCATATGAGTCTTGTTGATATTAATTCAATTTAGCTGGTCTTATAATCCTTTGATTTTTCTTTTTATGCGCAGATAGTTTATTAAAAGTTCTCTGTGTGCTTCGCATTCAACGAAATTCTGGACCATATTTAGTTTTTTCAGAGAAAAGATCATTTTTGTCAATAAACCATTCAAAAGAGAATCTGCCTTTCTGAAAGCCCTTCCAAAACCGGCAATGGCTCCAAGGTAGAACAAGCCATTTTCCTCACAATATCTATCGAATGATTTTTCTATAAACCCTTTTTCAATGATTTGGGCAGATCTGTTTCTGAAATCAGATAATATTTTTTCGCCCAGCATTTTATCGGGGGTTCGAATTCCATTACCTTTCCTGCAAAGAGGTACATAATCGACAGTTATCTTTTCATCGATTGTTACCTTTACAAGGAGGCTTGTCTGCCAGTGTTCATCTTCGGTTCTGTCGAAAATGAAATTTCCCTGGCCATATACAATAACACTGTCATTAAATGTTTCCATGGCTCCAATACAGTGGCTGTGCTGACAAACGATAAGATCGGCACCTTTTTGTGCCATTTTCCTGCACACTTTCTGAAGGAAAGGAGAAGGATACCTGTAAAGTTCCTTACCTCCATGATAAAGCACAATAACATAGTCGCAATATGCTTTAAGTTCTGATATATGATCCGGACTCTCCAATGGGTCAAAAGGATTGGCACCGGCTTTATCATCGCCTGCTATTGAAAATTCATGTTCAGCACAGGCATATAGCCCTATTTTCTTACCTCCAAACTCAAGTATGTAAGGTTTTGCTGCTTCTGCAAGGTTCCTTCCCACACCGGCATATGAAATGCCAGAGGCTTTCAAAAGCTCAGTTGTACTGAACAGCCCCTGGTCATCGTGATCCATTATATGGTTATTAGCAAGTCCGAGAAATGTAGGCCTGAGTTTTTTAATCCCGTTTATTGAAGAAACCGGAGCCTTATTATTTGGGCCATCTTTTTTTATCGGACGGGATATATCGGTAAGCGGAAGCTCAAGATTAAATATCCGGATATCTGCCTCTTCAAGCACGTTCAACAGGCCACGGTCGATTAAAGAATCAATATTACCCTCACTGAAAACAGAGAAGTTGGATTTTGTAGGTGCCAGATCACCACCTATAATTATTGAAACTGGTTTCATTACATTGGCTTTTATTACGGACAATACCTGATTTTACGGGTGAGCTGTTCTATGAACCTGCTTCAAGCGAATCAAGTATTCTTTTGACAGAATGCTGATATTCAAGAAGATCAACAGCCCTGCTGTATCCTTTCACCGAAATCTGTTCAAGATCATCATTATTTTTGAGCATCCATTCAATTTTTCCGGCAATTGATTCCGGGTCACCACAACTGGCCATTACTATATCCTGCATATCGACAAAATATTTTTCCATGTCGCCAAAATTAGTGGCCAGCACAGGTCGTTTGCTTGCATAATATTCGCCCAGTTTAGTGGGAAATCCGGCTTTTGTCTGTACTGTAGATGGCCTTGTTATTGCCAGTACTCTGCATTGAGAAAGATATTGCTTAACCTGATCAGAGTCGACAAGTCCAGTGAACGTTATATTATTGAGTATACCCAGTTTATCGCATACATCCTTTAATGGAGGAATAAGACTCTCTCCGAATGTGGCATCACCGATTATCAACAGGGTAGCTTCGACGTTTTTCTTTTTAAGAATACTGATCGCCTTGAAAAGATCATGCAGTCCATCCTTGAGGTATGGAGCCCCGCTATAACCAAGGTCGAATTTGGGTTCCGATTCACTGCCTGTTTCCCAGAAACTGAAATCGGTCAGATTTGGCTGCACAATAATGTCATTGCCAGGATACCCCATTTTCAAATATTCATCCTTAAGATATGAGCTGAAAACAATCAACTTATCTGCTTTTTTATTAAGAAACCTGTAATTAAAGTTATAGCCATAACGTTTAACCTGTCTGAAAACAGAACCATTAAATTCAGACTTATCAATTATTTCCGGAACGAATTTGGTTAATTTAATACCGGCCAAACCTGCAACGGCCTGGATCGGAACATTATACTGAATTTCACTGCTATATATCAGAATATGTTTT
>JBJKPH010000322.1:0-9430 GCA_046706585.1 Bacteroidales bacterium
TACCTATTGTAAGAAAATAGAGGCCCATAGTCAGTGCCCGGTAATTAATAACAGTCAGTTCATCTATCCGTTCCAGGATATGGGTCCTGTTTTTATAATTAACCAGCATATAAAGTATCATGTTCACTAGTCCCAGGATGGCACCCAGGCCCAGGAATCCATAACTTCCGGTAATAACCGATACATGGAGTGTAAGCCAGTATGATTGCAGCACAGGCACCAGGTTGGTTATCTCCGGGTCCATGAAACTGAGATGTGCCACCATGAGTGTAAGGGCTGCAAGTACTGATGTTGCTGCCAGTGTAAGCCTCGACTTACGGCTGAAAAGTATACCGGCAAGAACCGTTACCCACGAAATAAAAAGAAGTGATTCGTAACCGTTGCTCATTGGTGAATGACCGGATATATACCACCTTATCCCAAGTCCGAGTGTATGAAACAGGAATCCGGTATAGATCATCCATGACATTATTATTGTAAGTAAATTCCTGTCGGATCTTCCGCCAATAATAAGTACTATCAGGATTACAAGAAGAATAATCCCTGTCATGGCATAATATGGGAAGAGTTTCTCGAAAATAAGATATTTGTAATAGAATATCTCTGCCTTGACTTTACCGGCTGACGGCAGGTCATAGCCACCGTAAGTTCTCTGATATTCAAGTATTGAATCAAGGTATTGATCGGCTTCGGTATAACTACCGGTACTTTCCCCGTTGACAATGGCAGTTGTATAGCGCGACAGGATAGTTGCCAGGTAAAGGCTGTCTTGCGGATTTGCTGCTTTTGCGGCTGCCTGATCAGGTGTACCCCACTGATCGGTGCCGTCCCTTAACGGGAACATTTTCAGAAAATCACCCCTGGCCATCATCATTACAATATTTACCCTTTCGTCGACCTTAAGTACCTCCTTGTCATACTTTGTTCTCTGCGACTCGGGCTTCATATAGATATCTTCCATATAATATGAGAGCTTATAGCTGTTGTTACTGAAGTCAACAAGCTGATCAAGCGAGGCGTAGTCGGATGCTATTCCAAGGTTTGCCCTGAGCTCACGGTTGGATATCTTAATAACCGGTTCATCCATCCAGTTATCAAGGTCGGTAGTAAATCCCATGAATACCTGCATAGGCGTGTAATCGCCATACCTGTTACCCTTTACTATCTTTCTGAGGATATCGTTACTTACTGTGTAAAGCGGTTTTGTTCTTCCCTTCTGGTCCTGCACAAGCACTTTCCCGAACTCACCGGCTTTCTTCCTGTCATACACTTTCTTCCCGGGTTTGGCCCCTGCCATAAGAGGAAGCATTATGAGCAACGCCAGAACCATAAGTATTTTCTTGCTGCTATTCCTCCAATATGAAGGATTCGCCTTTCTGAAGAGTGATTGCTTATTGATCATTGAAAGAATTATAAAAAGGAAAAGGAGGGCATAACCTGCATATGACACTATCATTCCGGCCATATCGTGATTTACTGAGAGAACTGTTCCCTTTTCATCCTGATCATAAGAGGCCTGATAGAATCTGTATCCCCTGTGTTTAAGAATATTATTCATATATATCGAATAGGGCATATTTATTCCTTCTTCTTCATCCTCGAGAATGACATTGCTCTTGTATCCCGAAGGACTTGATGACCCCGGATACCTGTCGAGGACAAAATCATCGAGGGCGATCTTAAAGGGAAGTTCTATTGTTTCTGGTCCGTAGTATACTTCTAACCGGTAGTTACCAATAGAAACATTATCAAAGGTACGGTCACCATTATTCTGGTTATATACATATAGTTTTTTGACTTTATCGGCCCATGAAACCTGAATTTCGAATGCATACCTGCCGGTTGGATTACCCTCGGATACCTCAGGCACTACTATTGCGCTCATACTCATTTTCTGAGCTATTATCTGCAATTTCCCTGTAGAATAAACCGAACTGGTATTAACGGGCCTGACATCTCCCGGCATGAGTTCCGTTTTCTCCGAAGTGCTCATTATCATCTCGGTCAGTTCCCTGTTTGGTCTTATCTTTATTGTATCATTTTCAACGAATAACCTGATATCGAGCGATGGATCATCAATAAATCCTATCTTCAGGTCATGCAGGTCTACTACTTCCCCCTGTGAAATGGTGACCTGATCACCGAAGGTCATCCGGTCAGTGATCATAAATGAAACAACAGGCACCCCATCATCCGAATCCTTGATCATGTCAACAGCATCAGGGATATATCTTGAATACCATATTTTAACCTTTTCGCCTCCGGCATCCGTCTCCCTGTAAAACCTGCCGAGAGATGTACCTGTCACAGCCAGTTTCTCACGACTTCCTGAAACGACATCTCCCTTACTGTCATACAGATTGTAGCCCATATATTTCTCTGTGCTAAGGATCTTTGAAGACGAGGCTCCCTCCCTGATATGCATTGTCCCTTCATAGCTGGTATACCTTGTCACTGCAGCACCGGTGATCATCAGTACAAAAGCCAGGTGGAACATTAAAACAGTGAGTTTCTTTTTCTGGTACAGCCTGAATGTAAAAATTTGTCCTGCCAGGTTCGTCACCATCAAAAGGAACAGTAGTTCAAACCATTTGGAGCCGTAGACCATCTGGTAGGCTGCGCCAGCCCCGAAATCATTCTCAATAAAAGTTGCAGCAGCCATAGCTACTGCAAATACTATAAACAAAACGCCCGTAAAAATGGGCGAAAAAAGAGTTTTTATATTTATTTTCATTATACCTTGTTTTATCCGTTCGCAGATATCATTTTAAGCTTCTCCTGATCGAGTATCCTGAAATCCGGACAACCGGAATCGATTATTCCTTCATTTGAAAATTCCTTTAATATTCTAACTACACTTTCTTTCGCCATACCTGCCATATCGGCCAGTTCCTGCCTCGAGAGCAACATGGTGAATTTGTCCGATTCAAAGATCTCTTCTGACAGGTAGAGGAGCACTTCAGCCACTCTTCCCGGCATTTTCTTTTGCGTCATGCTCATCAGCTTGAAGAAATTCACCTGTGTGATCAGGCTTAGATCACGCAGGAGGATCTCTCCAAAATCCCTGTTGTCCCTTGCCAGCTTTCTGATAACATTGCTGTCAATGAAGCAGGCCTTTACATCATTCAGGGCTGAGACCGTGAAAATATGCCTGTTGTCAGTATACAGTCCCGGTCCTACTATCATCCTCCCGGGCTTCTCAATGTTCACGATCAGGTTCTTTTCACCCTGTCCCTCCATATAAACCTTGGCAAGGCCTTCAATCAGGAAAACAGCATTCGATGCAGGTGATCCCTGCTTAAAGATCATTTCACCCGGTTTGAAAGTAGCTTCAAACCTGTACTGAGAAACATACTGTAGTTCATCGCTGCTTAAAACCTTGAAATTAGGCCATACAGAGGTGCAATCTTCGCAGGTACAAATATTAGCTTTTGACATAGATAACTCTCCCACCACAAATTGTAATATTACAACATAAAGGGATTATTCTATCAATATGATTTATGCTAAACAGCATGGTAGGTATTGATATTTGTCAATCCATATGTAGTAAACAATCATCACTTCAAAGGTACAACATCAATTGTTAATTTGTACACAGCAATTATAAAATCTCTATTTTGCAGTTAATAATTTAACACTAAAAATATCTTTACTATGAAGAAATTATCTCACTTATTATTAATGGTTGCTGCCATTGCTCTCGTAATTACAGCCTGCGAAGGTCCTATGGGACCGGAAGGACCAGCCGGACCGACAGGTGCAACCGGTGCAGTAGGACCGAAAGGTGACAAGGGTGATACCGGTGATTCCGGAACAGCAGGGTGTATCGTATGTCATGATAATTCAGCATCAATCGAGTTGGCCCAGACTCAGTTTGCGATGTCGGCTCATGGAAGCGAAGAAGCAATTGGGGTTTATAACTATGGTAACAGGGATTTCTCGGGATCTGACTGTGCAATGTGTCACGTCGGCCAGGGCTTCCTGGAATTTTATGAAACAGGTACAATTACAGGTGCTCCGTACACCAATCCCGAAGGTCCTACCTGCTACACATGTCACCAGATCCATTCCACCTATACGGAAGCTGACATGGACTTAACAGAAGATGGCAGTTTCACTCTTCTTATGGGTGGCGGAACATATGACAAGGGTGCAGGTAACATTTGCGCCAAGTGCCATCAGGCAAGACTACCTGATCCAATGCCTGTAGTTGACGGAGCAGATGTAACGATAGGTTCACATTATGGAGCTCACCATTCACCCAATGCAAACATTGTAGCCGGTTCTGGTCTTTATGAAATCGTTGGTAGTGTTAGCTACACAGCAGGCGGATTTCACTACAACAACAACTCAAATTCATGTGTTTCATGCCATATGGCTCCTGCAAATGGTACCGATGCCGGTGGACATACATGGAGTATGTATTATTTATATCATAGCACAGAAACCTTCAACTTCAATGGCTGCGAATTGTGCCATTCAGGTGAATCTACAACTCGTGTAGCTGAGATGCTTACACTACAGGCTGATGTTAAGGCTAAACTTGATGAACTCTCATTACTTCTTCAGGGAACTGGTATCTTAGATGCTAACGAGAGTCAGCAATCAGGTACTTTCGCTGCTGATGTTGTAGGTGCATTCATCGACTGGGATGCCATTACTCAAGACAAGAGCTTTGGAATGCATAACCCGAAATATGTAAATGCAATCCTTGACAATTGTATCGAAGTACTCACTCCTGCTGCTAAGTAGATATTTCTTTCAACAATATCTGAAGGCTGCCCCACGGGGCGGCCTTTTTTTTTGGCTGAGAAAGCAGTCTTTCTCAACTTACTCAACTTCATATTGAACCCACCCCTAACCTCCCGACGCTACGGTCGGGACAGGCTCTCCAAGGAGAGGAACTTTCCCTCAGCACCCAGCTCTCGACACTCACTAAAAAAGAGCCACCCTTCCGGGCAGCCCTTCATATTATAATTCGCATTAATTCGTATCAGTTCGCATTAATTTGCATCCTCCTTTTTGCTTTTGATCTTCAGCCTTATAAGTGAAATAATAGCAAAGAGGTAGTGAGACCATACACCAAGCAACATGATTGTAAGCGTAATGATCATCCACTTGGGAGCTATCTGTGTCCAGAGTGCCCTATGTGATTCGGCCACTTTTAGTGATGAAGGAACGCCCCAGTCTGTTTCAGCTCTCTTTTCGACATTGGCAAAGGCCCAGTGGTCATTGAACCTGGCTATAACTGTCAGGTTTCCTACTGAATCACCAGGGACACCTTCAGGCATATCGATGGTTGTTTCCCCGTCACTGAAAGTACCTTCTCCAATCGGAAGCAGGCTGAACATCCTCGGCACATAGAGGTTTATCGTTTCGTCATTTACCGGCACCTTCTCTCCATCCACAGTGGTGTATGCAGCCAGGGAAACCGAACGGTTGCCTTCACCTCCGTCGTTCAGTACCATATCAAGGTTCACATCGGTCAGCCAAATATCGCCACTGGCGGCTTCCATCTTATCATTTCCCTCAAATTCGGCATGGAAATACCAGTTATTATCGGCATCAACCGTTAATACAAATGAATCATCAACCGTATACCTGGCATAACCTTCGTCATCAGTAACAGCTTCTCCGAGTTCTGTCATCTCTTCGTTTGCGAAGAACTTAACGGTAAGACCCGGTAACGGTGTAACGCTTATTTCGGTAGCCGTGTACAGCCTTGCCGTTAGGATCTTCTGGTTATCAGTATTTTTAAGGTAGGTAAAGTCAAAATTGGGGTATATTATCTCTGTCTCATCCTGCGCCCGAAGGCTGGATGCAAAAGCAAACAACAGGACAAGACTAATTATTCCGATATATTTCTTTTCTGCTCTCATTGTTCTGATTTTTTATGATAGTATCTCTTCTTCGATCTTATCTGACTCAGTCATTTCCGAAATAGATACTATCGGAACAAACTTTGATGCAAGCATCATTAACATACCGAATACCGAAACTCCGGCACAGGTAAGAGCCCATTCAACCCATGTAGGTGAATATTTCAGCCAGTCGGGTCTTGCATCCTGTATTGGAAGGAAAGGTGTTTCGAGTGTCGGCACAACAATTATATACCGGTTGATCCAGAGTCCAAGCAGGGCGATCACCGCTGCTATAGTAATGTTACGGATTGTTCTGAAACGGGGCAGGCCGACAATAATTATCGGAATGAGAATACCAACATAGTTTGCAAAAATGAACAGAAAATAGTAGTCACTGAAAAGTTTATCTATAAGTATCTTGTCCATCTTAACCGAACCATACCATTTTGTCAGGTAGTCGCTGAATGTGAAATAGCCGTAAAAAGCAGCTATTATAAGCAATAAAACTCCTACATTGACGAAATGTTTTTTCGTGATATATTTCTCCAGGTGGTAAATCTTCCTGAAGATCCACATTATCACAATGAGCAGGCCTGTGCCTGAAAATACTGCGGCAATTACGAAATAGGGTCCGAAGATAGTACTGTGCCATCCCGGCTGCAATGTAACACCGAAGATCCATGCAAGTACCGAATATACAATAATCGCAATGGCGATGATCATACCTGCCATAATATCCTTGGCACGCCTGAGAATTTTGTACTGTGCTTCCGTTCCCTGGTAGCCAAGTGAAAGCCACCTGTAAATATTCTTTCTCCATTGCGGCAACTTCAGGTCGGCCTTATCCCGGAGGGTTGCAAAATCCTCGATGAAAGAAAGGTATAGGAATATAAAGCAACCAAAAAGGTCGGTGATAATGGCAATAACGTCCCAGGTTATAGGCGATTGTATCCTCGGATAGAAAAAGAGGAATGGTAGCCTGTCGAGTCTTCCGATACAGAAAAAGATAAAGAATGGCCCTATACAGAGCGATATCACTGTTATCAGCTCGGCCATCCTGATAATTGGAGCACGCCATGGCGACTTAAACAGGTGCAGAACACCCGAGATCAGTGCGCCGGAATAACTCAGTCCCATAAAAAATATGAAGTTCACGATGTAAACTCCCCACACTACATTGTCGCGCATACCTGTTACGATATGACCCTTTCTTATCTGCAGGGTGATGGCATAAATGCCCACCGCGAATATCGCGAGAAATATGCCAAAAACCAGGTACCATGTTTTGGAGGTATTCTCCAGTTCGGGCACGAATTCCTTTAATAATTTTGATTTTGTTGCCTCCATGATTACCTGTTTTTATTTTTTCTGAGATATCCTTCTCTTGGTCCGGCATCCTTATACCGTGCCTTCAGATCTTCATCCAGTCCCTCCAGACCATACTCATACGAGAACAGCCTGTCAACGGGAGGCAGATAGTAAACACTGGGATGGGTTCCCAGCTCTTCCATAAACCTGTAACCATGTTTTTCGGCAACAGTTGTAGAGAATCTTACAGTTTCGGCACCATTGGTAATGGTGTCTTCAACAAGGTCACCAAAGTACAGAGCTCCCATAGGGCATGCTGAAACACACCGTGGAAGCTGATTCTTCCTCAGCCTGTCGGCACAGAAAACACACTTCCCTACGGTACCCTCTACCGGGGGTGCATTCAGTTCAGGATCATAAACCCAATCTTCAGGGACTTCAACTCCGGGATCTTCCCAGTTAAAAACCCTTGCCGAGTAGGGGCATCCTGTCATACAGAACTTACAGCCGATACATCTCTTGGTGTCGACCAGTACTATTCCATCATCCCTTTTAAAAGTTGCTCCAACGGGGCATACACTTACACAAAGAGGGTTGTCACAATGGAAACATGGTCTGGGCATCCAGTAAGGTGATGTTCTCTCGGCATCCTGCAACAGGTACAGCCTCATCCATTCATGATTTTTTGAAAGCATATGACCTTCCTGGCAGGCTTCAATACATTTCCTGGCGTTACCGCATTTGGAGAGATCTACCACCATTGTAAACTTCCGGTTAGGCAGTCCCTTGTGGGCTATTTCCCTTTTCTCCTTAGAGGCGAGCTTAACCTCCTTGACAGATTCAGCATCTACCTCCACCAGCTTGCCTTCAGGTGTCAATAGTTTAAGCTTCTTTCCTGACGAGGCATGGACATTTTGTCCTGCCAGGAAGCCTGCCCCTGCAACAGACGCGGCTCCCACTCCTGCCCCGAGGTTCTTCAGGAATTTTCGGCGTGATGATCTTTGGGTTTCCTTCATAAATTACTGATATAATAGTATTTAACAATCAATGCTCTTCGTGGTAACCATTCATCATACTCTTAAAAAGTGTTCCGGGTTTATCCCCCAGGGTACATGTGTATATATGTATTATCATGAAAACAGAAAGTATGAATCCAATGGTAATATGTATTATATCGTTGATCAACAAACCGCTTATCCCGAATACCTGTTTTGCAAGTACATCAGGAAAGAGAAGCCCCAAACCGGAAAGTATCAGCACGGGCATTCCAATGAACATTGCCAGCACGTAACTTATTTTCTGAAGCGGATTGAACTTATCATCTTCTGAAACCGGAAAAGGGTGTTCTTCTTTTTTAAACATTCCGAAAGCATAGAACCTGAACTGTTTTATCAGGTTCCTTAAATAATTCTTACGCCTGATAATATAATGCTTATGATTGGGAGTAATAACATTCCCAATTACGTAAGAAATATAACCAATAGTCAGTATTATGGCTGAAATATTATGGATCGAAACGGCATGGTCGAATCTGATAAGTATAAACTCACTATCAGCTGAAGTATACTGAAGAGAAAGACCGGTAACAATTAGTAATATAAAGCAGAGGGCATTAACTATGTGCCACAACCTGATCCATACCGGGTATAAATATATTCTTGTTCCCATGACGATACTATTTCTTAATTATTCTGAATACAATATGCACAAGCAGAACCAATACAAGTCCGGCGAATATTACAATGCTGAAAATATTCAGGAAGACATTCCTGTTGGCCCCTATTACATATGAATCGAACAGCATCACCTCGTTATTGAATCCCGGGCTCCTGAGCTCTCTGATCTGGAACTTATAGAGGCTGTGCATCAGCCTTGAGTCGGATGTATGGCATTCCGTACATCTCCTTACTGCTTCCTCTTTGGGAAGAAGTGTGTGGGCAACAAGGATATTCTCGCTGATCTTTGTATGGCACTCGATGCATCTGACGCTTTTGAAGTGTGCAACCTGGTTGGGTAACCAATCGTGCTGCTCTACCACATTTATCTCTTCCTGTGATGAAAGCAACTGGAAGTTCCTGTAGTTACCATGGCATTCAAGGCATATATTGTTATCATACAGTATCGTCTCCTCCATATTGGTCGAGTTCCTCACAGTGATCTTGTAGGTGTGAGGATTATGACATTTCCAGCATGAGAAACCTTCCACATTAACATGGGTACTTTCCTGATATTCTGCTTCAATATCTTCGAAATGATAT